>JAEYWK010000174.1 GCA_023431345.1 Pseudomonadota bacterium | reverse complement strand
GCGCGGCCCGCGCGGCGGCGTCGACGGTGCAATCGCGGTCCGAACGCCGGGCGCCGCAGGACGATGCACGCGCGGCGCTGCAGGCGCGCGATAGGGGGTTGGGTGAACGTAGGTATGGCGCGCGATGCGGTGCACCACGTGGCGATCATGCACGATGTGGTGATGCACGTGGTGGTTGAAGACGTAAGCGCTGGGACAGAACACGTAAGGCACGGGCGGCGAATACCAAAGGCTCACCGCCGATCCGCCCATCCAGACCCACGTCGGCGGCATGGGCGCCCAGCCCACGTACGAATAACCGGCCGTCGGCACGCGCCAAACGACCCACGCGTTGGCGTACGTGCGGCCCGGAACCCACGACCAACCGTGGCCCGAAATCCAAACCCAGCGGCCATAGTGAAAAACGGCCCAGCCGAACGGGTAGTCGCTGACCCAAATCCAATCGTCGTCCGCCGTCAGCGCCCAGCGCCCGCGTGAAACGTAAGGCGCGAAGTCGGCCCCGACCGCTTCGGTGTGCGGCACCCAAACCGTCCCGTATTTCGAGTCGTTCACCCAGCGTCCGTACGGATCGAGCGCGGGTTTGAAGGTGGTGAGCGCGCTCGCGTCCGTATCTGCGACCTCGGGCTCGGGAGGCGCTGGCGGGTCCACCCGCGGATCTGTGTAGTAGGGCTGCGGCGGAGGCTCGGGCGTTGGCGGCGGATCGAACCAGCCGCTGCCGGCCGGGTCAGCCGGGGCCTGCGCGAGGGCGCTGGCAGGCGAGAGCGAGCCTGCGGCCATGAGCGCCGCGAGGAACAGGCCTAGCCTGCGACCGACAGGCGTCGGCCCTGAACGGAGGGAAAGCCCGAGCACGGGAACGATCATGGTACGGGCTCCCCGGTCGGGCAAGGCGGGCGGATGAGACATGAGACACGATTTGCGAGCTGCTTGGCTCGAGCCTGCTGAGTTAGACGCGCCTCCCCCTCATCGGCTTCAGCCCGCTTCAGTTGCGCGCCATCTGATGTGCTGGCGAGGTTATGCTCCACGCATGTTGGAATTCGAGCTCGCGCGGCAGCGGATCCTCGAGCTGATAACGCCGCTCACCAGCGAGCTCATTCCCGTGGCTGAGGCAGATGGTCGCGTTTTGGCTGAAGATCTGGTGTCAGGCGTGGACCTGCCGCCGTTCGACTACAGCGCCATGGACGGCTACGCGGTCCAGACCCGCGATTTTGCAGGAAAGGGCCCGTGGCGACTGCCCGTCGCAGGCGAGCAACGCGCGGGAGGCAGCAGCGCCTCGCTGAGCCCTGGCAGCGTCTGTCGCATCTTCACGGGAGCGCCGCTCGTCGAAGGAGCCGACGCGGTGGTCATGCAAGAAGATACCGAGCGTGACGGGGACACCGTCACCATCACGAGCGCCCCCTCCGTGCTCAGCCACGTGCGGCGCCGCGGCGAAGACTTGGCGCGCGGCGCCGTCGCCTTGTCGAAGGGCACTCGGCTCAACGCTTTTCGTGTCGGCTTGGCAGCGGCGCTCGATGTCGCCAACCTCCCGGTCGCCCGCCGCCCCCGCGTGCGCCTGCTCTGCACGGGCGACGAGCTTCGCGAGCCCGGCTCGCCCGATCGCCCCGGCTCGATCCCCGACTCCAACGGACCGAGCCTCTCGGCCCTCGTGCGACGCGCGGGCGCCGAGATCGCGCGGCTGCCGCGCTGCTCCGACGATCTCACGGAGACGCGCCAGGCGATCCGCGGCGCGCTCGCCGAGTGTGACGTGCTGCTCACGGTCGGCGGAGTCAGCGTGGGCGACCACGACATCGTGAAGGCCGCGCTCGAGGCCGAAGGCGTGAGCATCGACTTTTGGAAAGTGAAGATCAAACCCGGTAAGCCCCTGGCGTTTGGCCGCCGTGACCAGGCGTTCGTGCTCGGCTTGCCCGGCAACCCCGTCTCGGCCCAGCTCACGCTCAGCTTGTTCGGGCTGCCGCTACTGCGCGCGCTGCAGGGCGATCGGCGGCCGTTTCCGATACCGATTCGAGTGGAGCTGGCCGCCCCGCTAGCGCAGAAGCCGGGGCGCTTGGGCTTCTACCGAGCTCGGCTCGAGGGCAGCGTCGCGCACGTGCATCGAAACCAAGCGTCGGGGGCGCCCACCAGCATGGCGCAGGCCGACGCGCTCGTGATGCTCCCCGAGACGTCGACCGGCGCGGCCGCGGGCGAGCAGGTGAGCGCGCTGCGCTTGGACGATCTGTGACGCTCGTCGTCGGCATTTTCGTCGGCGGCCAGGGCTCGCGCATGGGCGGCGTCGCGAAGGGCCTGTTGCGGGCGCCCGCCAGCGACCTCACGCTGGTCGAGCGGCTCGCGCGCGAAGCGCTAGCGGCGGCGCCGAGCGCCCAGCTCACGCTCGTAGGTGCGGCGCCCGCGTACGCCGACCTGGGGCGACCGATGATCGCCGACGTGCCGCCCGGCGTCGGCCCGATCGGCGGGCTGTGCGGTTTGTTGAGCTACGCGAGGGCGCACGGCGCCTCGCACGTGCTCGCGCTCGCGTGCGACCTGCCGCGGCTCGATCGCAGCACCATCGCGCGCTTGCTCGACGACGCGCGGGACGCCGAGGTCGTGGTCGTCGAGCACGCCGGCGTTCGCAACCCCCTCATCGCCCGTTACGCGGTGGGGCCAGCGCTCGACGCCGCCCAGGCCGCCCTCGGCAGTGGACGGCGCTCGCTGCAAGCGGTGCTCGACGCGCTGCGCGCGACGAACCTGCCGATTCCGCCCGGCTCGGAGGTCGCCGACGACTGGGACACCCTCAGCGACGTGAGCCGCTGAGGCCCGCGCGCCGCGCTCGTTTCGCAGAAACTGAGCGGCGCCGCTCACTGAGCGTGGCGCGCGTGCTCGGCGTCATGGCCATCGTGGCCGCAGCGAGCGTCTTCCCAGCCGACCCAGTACGGGCCATCGGGGCCGTGCTCGCGCTTCCAGATCGGCACGCGATGCTTGATACGGTCGATGAGGGCGCGGCAAGCCTGAAAGGCATCACCCCGGTGCACGGCGCCCGCCGCGCACACCACGGCCAGCTCGCCGACGCCGAGCGAGCCGACGCGGTGCAGCGCGGCCAGACGAACGCCAGGCAGCTCCCCCGCGATCTCGTCGGCGATGCGCTGCATCTCCTTCTCGGCCATCGAGACGTAGGCGTGGTACTCGAGACGAGTGACCGCGCGGCCGTCGTTGTGGTTCCGCACGAGCCCCAGGAAGACGTCGACGCCGCCCACCTCGGGCGTCGACACCGCCGCTACCGCGTCCGCGACGACGAGCGGCGAATCGAGCAAGCGAAACAGGCTCATCGCTGGAAGTCTCCGCTGCGGCCACCGGATTTTTGCGTGAGGCGTGTGGGCCCAATCTCCATGCTACGGTCGAAGGCCTTGAGCATGTCGTAGACGGTGAGCGAGGCGACCGAAGCCGCCGTGAGCGCCTCCATTTCGACGCCGGTGCGATCGATGCATTCGACCACGACCTGCACGTCGACCGCGCGCTGCGCGGCGTCGAGCGCGAGCTGCACGTCGACGCGCGTGAGCGACAGCGGGTGACACAGCGGAATGAGCTCCGCCGTGCGCTTGGCGGCCATGATGGCGGCGATGCGCGCCGTACCGAGCACGTCGCCCTTGGGAGCGCTCTGGCTCGCGACCCGCTCGAAAGCTTCCGCGTTCATGCGCACGCGGCTCTCGGCCTCCGCGCGGCGCCGGCTCGGCTCTTTGCCGCCGACCGCGACCATGCGCACGCCGCCGCCGGGGGCCACGTGGCTGGAGTACGCGCTCTGGCCGATGATCTCCGCGTAGGCCTGCTCACGCCGCTCGGGGCTCTTACCGAAGCCGACCTTGGTGAGGGCATAGCGATCGAGCGGCGACAGCGCCGACCAGCTCGCGGCGGGAATGGGCCTGTCGGCGCCGAAAGCCTGCAGCAGCTCGGGAGAAGGCGCCGCCGGCGACGGGTCGGAGACCGCTTCGATTTCGAGCGCAGGCGGCGTGGCGCTGCCCGCGAAGCCGCGAACCGCCGCCAGATCGACCACGTCCGCCGAACCCAGCTTCGCGAGCTCCTCTCGCGCCGCGCGCGGCAACGACTTGAAACCTTCGAGCGAGAGCTTGCGCCCCGCGTGATCGAGCGCTCGCCGCGCCGCCAGCGGCAGGAGCTCGTAGGGATCGTCGACGTCGAACTGGTACAGCTTCACGGGAGGCCAGTATAGCGTCTACTCGGCGAAGCGGTCGCTCTTGCGGATCTGAACGGCGCAGTGCTTGTACGAAGGCTGACGCGAGTACGGGTCGAAGGCCGGAAACGTGAGCTGATTGGCCTCGGGGTAGTGCATGGGGATGAAGATCTGACCCGGTTGGACCACGTGCGTCACGTGCACGCGAGCGCGCAGCTTGCCCCGGCGTGACTCGACGATCGCGTAGTCGCTCGGCGACAGCTCGTAGCGGCGAGCGTCTTCGGGGTTGACCTCGACGTAGACCTCTTCGGGGTAGAGCTTGCGCAGCACGGAAGACTTGCCGGTGCGCGTCTGGGTGTGCCACTGACTCGAGGTACCGCGCCCCGACAGCAGCGTCAGCGGGTAGCGCTCGTCGGTCGGCTCGGGCACGGCGCGCGGCGCTTCGAACAGCAGCTTTGCCTTACCGTCGGTGTGGAAGAACTTCCCGTCTTCGAACAGGCGCCGCTCGGCCTGGGCCTCGACGTCTTGCCCTTCGGGCAGCGGCCACTGGATGCCGCGCCGATCGTCGAGCATCGCGTAGTCGCGAATGCCGCTGATGTCGCAAGGCTGCCCCTTCGAGACGCGCTTGAGCAGCTGAAACGTCGCCTCCGGGCTCTCGAACTGTCGGAACATGTCGCCCACCCCCCATGCGTCGGCGATGAGCTTGAAGATGTGGAAGTCGGCCAGCGCCTCACCGGGCGCTCGCGACACCTTCTTGAGCAGTCCGATGCGCCGCTCGGAGTTGATGAAGGTGCCCTCTTTCTCGCCCCAGCCTGCGGCCGGCAGCACCAGGTCCGCCAGGCGCGCGGTCTCGGTCGAGTGATACATGTCTTGCACGACCAGGAAATCGAGTCGCTGGAAGATCTCTTGCACGTCACTCTGGTTGATCCACGAGTGCGCCGTGTTGGTCGCGACGATCCAGAGCCCCTTGATCTTGCCGCGCAGCACGCCTTCGAGGATTTGGTCGTAGGCCAGGCTGCCCTGCCGCGGGATTCGCTCTTCATCGACGCCGATGGCGGCCGCGACCTTGCTGCGGTGCTCCGCGCTCGCGAAGTCGTGCCCACCCAGCAGGGCGGTGGTGTTGCTGAACAGGCGGGAGCCCATCGCGTTGCACTGCCCGGTGATCGAGTTCGCCCCCGTGCCAGGGCGGCCGATGTTGCCCGTGATCAAGGCGAGGTTGATCAGCGCCTGCGCCAGCCGCACGCCCTCGTGGCTCTGGTTGACGCCCATCGTCCACCAGAACGACACGCGTTTGCCGCGCCCGATCGTCTCCGCCAGCTTCTCGATGCTTTCGCTCGAGAGCCCGGTGTCCATCGCCACGTCGGCGAGCTTGAACTCGCTCACGTGCGCCGCAAACTCTTCGAAGCCGCTGACGTGCTGGGCGACAAACTCGCGATCGACGTAACCGCGCTCGATCAAGAGCTTGGCGATGCCGTAAAAGAGGCGCAAGTCCGACTTGGGCCGCAGCGGCAGGTGCTGCGTCGCGGCCATCGCCGTCTCGGTCTTCCGCGGATCGACGACGACGATCTGCGGCTGGTGCGGGTTCTTGCAGACGCGCTCCCACATGATGGGGTGCGCGATGCACGGGTTGGCCCCCACGAACACGAGCACGTCCGATTCTTCGAAATCGCGGTACGTGAAGGGCGGCGCGTCGAAGCCGAATGCTTGCTTGTAGGCGACGACAGCGGTCGCCATGCACTGCCGAGTGTTGCCGTCGCCGTGGAGCATGCCCATGCCGAACTTGGCGAGCGAGCCGAGCAGCGCCATCTCCTCCGTCGGGATCTGACCGGTGCTGATGAAAGCAACCGACGCCGCCCCGTGGCGCTGCTGGATGGCCTTGAAGCGCGAGCAAAAGGTCTCGAGCGCGGTCTGCCAGCGCACCGGCTCGAGCGCGCCCCGCGCGTTACGCAGCAGCGGCGTCGTGGCTCGATCTTTGGCGTAGAGCGGGGTCAGCGCCTCCCAGCCCTTGGGGCACGCCGCGCCTTTGTTCACCGAGTAGTCGCGGGCGGGCGAGAGGTTGACGGCCTGGCCGTCTTTCAGGTGCACCTCGAGGCCGCAGCCGGTCGAGCAGAAGCCGCACACCGCGGTCGTGGTCGCGTCGGGCTTGAGGCGCGCCGGCACTTGGCCGAGGCCGAAGCCTCCGGGGTTACGGACCAGCTCTTGGGTCAGCTTGCCCGTACGCTGATAGAGGAGCTCGCTGACGAGAGCGGGCGCTTTGAGCTTGGTGTTCATGGTGCTTTCAGGCCACGGCGCCCGGCATCTTCGGCGCCGAGAGCGCTTTGAAGAACAGCATTCGCTCGAGCAGCTCACCGCCCAGCAGCAGGAGCGTGCTCGCAGCGAGGAAGCCCAACTGGCCACCCGGGCTGAGCTGGGACATCGAGGCGGTGAGCAAGAGCGGCAGCAAAATGCCGCCGACCGCCCCCGCGCCGAAGCGCGCCAGCGACTGCTTCAAGAGCTGACCGACGAGAAGCAACGCGGTCCGCTTGAGCTCGCCCCACTTGCGATCGTAGGCGTGGAGCAGCACCGTCGCCTCGCCCACGAGCTTGAAGCCCGTCAGCGCCATGAGCAGCAGGCACAGCACGCGGATCGTGCCTTGCACGGCGGCGCTGCTACCGAGCCACAGCGCGGCGGCGCCGTACGTGAGCGAGGTCGTCGCGGTGCCCAGCACGGCCGCGGTGAGGAAGAATTTGAACGTGGTGCGCCCGCCACCCCACCACTCGCGCTGCGTGACCTTGTACAGCATGACCGAGCACGCCACCGCTAGCCCCCCGACGATCGAGACGGAGGCGCCCAGCGCCGTGGCCGCGCTTTCGAAGGTGAGCGCCGAGAGCGCGGGCAAGCCGAGCAGTCGCAGGATGGGGGCGTGGAACTGCAGGGCCGCGTACGCGACCGCCAGCTTGGCGAACAGGGCGAAGCCGAGCGCCTCACGGCTCAGCCACGACGTGCGCAGGCCGATCAGGGCACGGAAGGCCAGGTGCGGGCGGCCTAGGTGCAAGGTGCTGGCCCCGATCGCGAGTAGGCCGAGCCCCAAGGCCACCAGCGAGTGATAGGTGCGCACCGCGCCCAGCGCGCCGCTCCAGCCGGTTTCGTGCAGCCCGAAATCGACCCAGAAGGCGCCCGCCGACAGCTGCGTGAGCACGAGCATGATCACGAGCGGCAAGTGCTGATGCCCCGCGCGCACGGCGTAGAAGTCACCGGGCAGCAGGTTCTTCGGCATCACCTTGCGCGTCCTGTACTGCGTCGACGGCACCGTGATGCCGCTCGATGGAGTCCCCGGCAGCAGGCCTTCGCTCTGGGCCTGCTCCAGCAGCTGCTGCGTCTCGACGATGCGGATGGAGATGGCTTCATTGGGGCAGGCCTGCACGCAGGCCGGCGCTTCTCCCTCCGCCAAGCGATCGCTGCACATGTCGCACTTGCGCACGATGCCGCGCCGCTTGCTGAACTGCGGCACCTCGTAGGGGCACGTGAGCGTGCAGTACTGGCAACCGATGCACTGGTCATCGAGGTGGCGAACGATGCCGGTGACAGGGTCCTTCTCGTAGGCTTTGACCGGACAGCCCTTCATGCAGGCTGGGTCGACGCAATGGTGGCAAGCGGTCGTCACCGTTTGCTGCACCGGCTCGCTCGAGGTGCCGCCATGCAAGAGGCCGACGCTGCGCCAGGTCTCCGCCTCGTCGTCGTCGAGGCCGTTCAGGCGGTGGCAGGCGGTGACGCAGGCCTTGCACCCGGTGCAGGCGTCCAAATCGACTTGAAACGCGTACTGTTGGCCGTTCGCGGGCTTGGCGAGCGGGATGAGGTCGTCGTACAGCCGCTGCCCGGGCGGAAGCTCATCCGCCTCGTGCCGGCGCGAGAAGCGTTCGACGGCCGTCAGATCCTGCTGGAGCTCGAGGAGCTGGTTGACGAGGGGCAGACGAACGCGCGGCGCTTCGCGCTCGCGAGTGTCGAGCAAGGCGGCGGCTTGGATGGTCATTCGGCCGCGATCGCCTCGGTGACGCCGGCCGGCGCGACCTCGGCCTGCTCATCGCGACCGAAGCGCACGAGCGCCGCGAGCGCCGACGAAAACATGACCGCGCCGCCGAGCCAGAGCAGACCCGTTTGCGTGCTCTGCGCGTTGCCACGGAACAGCAGGCCCGCCAGCACGGCGCCGACGTTGCCACCCGCGCCGACGATGCCCGCCACGGCGCCCACGCCGTTCGGCTTGATGAACGGCACGACCGAATAGGTTGCGCCGGCCGCGACGTGCACGAACAGACCGAACAGCACGAGGCAGATGGCCGCCGGCACGAGCGCGTCCATACGCGAGAACGCGATCAGACCCACGCCCTCCGCCAGCAGCATCGCGGTGAGGAAGCGACCGCGACCGTCGAGGCCGAAGCGGCGCCCCGCTCGGTCACCGAGGTAGCCGCCGAGCGAGCGCGCGAAGATGGCCAGCACGCCGAAGGTACCGGCGAGCATTCCCGCCTCTTTCAAGCCCAATTGAAAGCGATCGTGGAAGTAGCTGGCGGCGATGTTGTGAATCGTCAGCTCGACCCCGAAGCACGCACCGTAGCCCACGAACAGTGCCCACACCCGCGGGTCGCGCGCCGCCTCCAGCAGCGACCCCTTCGCCTTACCCGTGTTGGCCTTGGCGTCCTTGCTCTCGGGCGAATCTTGCGTGTAGCGCAAGTAGAGCACGGACATGATCAGCATCAGCCCGCCGGGAACGATCATGGCGTAGCGCCAGGCTTCACCCTGCGCGACACCGAGGCCGACCAAGCCCAAGACGACGACTGGCATCACCATTTGCGTGACGCCGCCGCCCAGGTTGCCCCAGCCGGCGGTGGTCGCGTTGGCGGTTCCGACCACGCTCGGGGCGAACATCGCCGAGGTGTGGTACTGCGTGATCACGAACGACGCGCCGACGAGGCCGATCAGCACGCGGCAAACGATGAAGCTCGTGTAGTCGTGCGCGAGGCCGATGCCCATGACGGGCAGGGCGCCGAGCGCCAGCAGCGCGGCGTAGCAGCGGCGGGGACCGTACTTGTCACACAGGTAGCCGACGGCGAGCCGCGCGAAGATGGTGCCCGCGACGGAGGCGATCACGCTGTTGGCCACCTGCGCCGGCGTGAGCTGCAGGTCCGCGCGCACGAGCGGCATCAGCGGCGCCAGCCCAAACCAGCCGAAAAAGCACAGGAAAAATGCCATCCACGTCATGTGGAAGGCGCGCATCGGCGGCGTGCTGAAGCTGAACAGACTGATCTTTGTTGCTTTCATAGGCGGCCCCGCAAACTTCTGTCGAAACCCGACACGGTCGTGTCGCTTCACTCAGAGCGCGCGGCGCGACTCCTCTCGAGCCGCGCGCTTCTTCGAATCACTCCGCGGCGGACGCGGCGTCTTCGTGCAGGTCGCAGCGCGTCTTGATCGGCATCAACTTCTCGATCTCCGCTTCGCTCGGCAGCTCGAGGTAGATGGCGTCGCCGTCGACCTTCACGGGGAAGGTGCGCACCTTCAGGCTATCGCCGCTCAAGCACTCCCCCGTCTTGAGCGAGAACGTCTTCTTGTGCTGCGGGCAGGCCACCTTGGGCTGGCCCGATTGATCGCCGATCAGCCCGCGCGCCAGCACCATGTCGGACATGTGCGGGCACTGGTTCTGGCAGGCGTACCACTCCCCGCGCGAGGCGAAGTTGTAGAGCGCGATCTGAGCCTGACCGTACTTGATGGCGATGCCGCCCTCGGCGGGGACGTCACCGACGCTCGCGACCCGCACCCACTGCGTGGTGATCAGCGGCAGGTGACGGCGATCCCGGATCGCGGGCGGAGCCGCGGTCTTTTCCCAGTCGCGGGGGCGACGCTGACCACGCTCGTCGACGAGCTCGATCGTGTCGTCTTTCTCTTCGGTGTTGGCAAAATGGCGGAATTTCGCGCGGCGAGCCGGATCTTTGATGGTCTCCGCCCACTCACACTTGTAGGTGTCGACCAGGTACTGCATCTCGCGCTCGAGCTCCTCACAGATGCCGAGCTTGTCGTCGATGATGACGTCGCGCAGCTGCTGGATGCCGCCGTCCATCTTCTCGAGCCACGTCGACGTGCGCGTGAGCCGATCGGCGGTGCGGATGTAGAACATCAGGAAGCGGTCGACGTACTTGATCGCCTGCTCTTCGGTCAGGTCGGAGGCGAACAGGTCGGCGTGGCGGGGCTTGATGCCGCCGTTGCCGCACACGTACAGGTTCCAGCCCTTCTCGGTCGCGATCAGCCCGAAGTCTTTGCTCTGTGCTTCCGCGCACTCGCGCGTGCAGCCGCTGACCGCGCTCTTCAGCTTGTGCGGCGCGCGGATGCCCTTGTAGCGCTCCTCGACGCGGATCGCGAAGCTCACCGAGTCTTGCACGCCGAAGCGGCACCAGCTGCTGCCGACGCAGCTCTTGACCGTCCGCAGCGCCTTGCCGTAGGCGTGACCGCTCTCGAAGCCCGCCGCCACCAGCTCGTCCCAAATCTCCGGCAGCTGCTCGACGCGAGCGCCGAACAAGTCGATGCGCTGGCCGCCGGTGATCTTCGTGTACAGGTCGTATTTCTTGGCGACCTCGCCCAGCTTGATCAGCTTCTCGGGCGTGATTTCGCCGCCGGGGATGCGCGGCACCACCGAGTACAAGCCGGTGCGCTGGAGGTTCGCGAGGTAGCGATCGTTCGAGTCTTGCAGCGTGTCGTGCTGCAAGATCATGTCGTTGTGCACGCTGGCGAGGATCGACGCGACCGCCGGCTTACACACCTCGCAGCCGTAGCCCTGGCCGTGGGTCTCGAGCAGCTCCTTGAAGGAGCGCTGCTTCTTCACCCGCACGATCTGATAGAGCTCTTGGCGGCTGTACGCGAAGTGCTCGCACAGCTCCTTCTTGACCGCTTTACCGGCGGCGGCGAGCTCCGCGTTCATCACATCGGTGACGAGGGCCAGGCAGCCGCCGCAGCCGGTGCCGGCCTTGGTCGACTTCTTGAGATCGGAGATGTTGCAGATGCCGGAGCGCACCGCCGCGCAGACGCTGCCCTTGCTGACGTTGTTACAGCTGCAGATTTGCGCGCTGTCGGACAGCGTGAGCTTACCCTTGCCTTCGCGGGCGCCGAACAAGAGCTCCTCGGGAGCCGCCGGCAGCGGCTCGCCGCTGCGCAAGTGCTGGGTGAGCGCCGCGTACTCGCTCGCGTCGCCTACGAGCACGCCGCCGAGCAGCTGGGTACGGTCGGCGCTGATGACGAGCTTCTTGTACACGCCCTTCACCAGGTCTTCGTACGAGATGGTGCGCTCGCCGTTGCTCTCCGCGAAGGGGTCGCCGAAGCTCGCCACGTCCGTCCCGAGCAGCTTCAGCTTCGCCGACTGATCGGTGGGCGAGAACTTGGCGTCGGTGCCGGTCAGCGTGCGCGCGCACACCTCGGCCATTTGGTAGCCCGGCGCGACCAAGCCGTAGAGCGTGTTCTGATGAAGCGCGCACTCGCCGATGGCGAAGATGTCTTGATCGCTCGTGCGCAGGTGGTCGTCGACCAGGATGCCGCCGCGCTCGCCGAGCGCCAGGCCCGCTTCCCGCGCCAGCTCGTCGCGCGGGCGAATGCCGGCCGAGATGACGATGAGATCCGCCTCGAGCGTCTCGCCGTCTTTGAAGACGAGGCCTTCGGCGCGATCTCCGCCCAGGATGTTGGTGGCGGCGCGTGAGCAGTGAACCTTCACGCCGAGCGCCTCGACGCTCTTGGCCAGCAAGCGCCCGCCGGCCGCGTCGAGCTGACGCGGCATCAGGCGCGGCGCAAACTCGATGACGTGCGTCGGCAAGCCCAGGTCGTGCACCGCTTTGGCGGCTTCGAGGCCGAGCAAGCCGCCACCCAGCACCGCGCCGACCTTGGCCGTCTTGGCGTACTCGCGGATGGCGACCAGATCCTCGATGGTGCGGTAGACGAACACGCCTTGCTTCTGCACGCCCGGGATCGGCGGGACGAACGGCGCCGAGCCGGTGGCGAGCACCACGTTGTCGAAGCGGATCCACTCACCGCTGGACGAGAGCACCGCGCGCCGGCCGCGATCGACGCGGACCGCGCGCTCGCCGAGCAACAGCCGAATTCTGCGCTCTTTGTACCAGTTGGCGTCGGCCAGCAGCAGCTCGTCGGCGCTCTCTTTCTCGAAGAAGCTGGTGAGCTTGACGCGATCGTAGGCAGGGCGAGGCTCTTCACAGAAGACGCTGACATCGAACGTCTCGTTGTTGTCGTACTCGCTGAGCAGCTCGCACAGCTTGTAGCTGACCATGCCGTTGCCGATGACGACCAAACTCTTGCGGCGGCCCTTGACGCTCTTGGAAACCGACATGCCTTCTCCTGATTTCGCCGTTCCGGCGGCGAACACGTTCTGAAAGTCGACTCCGCGCGGGCGAACGAGGCTCGCGCGCTCCACCACCCCCGAGGGCGGCACTCCGCGCTCACTCAAACCGCGGGCGACCGCGTACCCCAGCGCGACGGGGTTGCTGCGTCGCAGCGCGTGGGCGAGCTCGGCGCGCTGCGACGGCGCGGCCGACTCGAACAGATGGTCGATCTCGCGCGTCGAGCCGAAGGCGATGCTGTCGAAATCGCGACCCAAGATGCGGGCCAGCAGCGCGCGCGGGCGGCTGTCGGGAGCGTCGTCACCGCCGAGCACGCGCACGATCGCGCCGCGACCCTGCGCCGCCGTGACCAGGCGCGGATCGCAAGAAAGCGCCGCTACGCCGAGGGTGCGGCCGGAGAACGTAGCGGCCGACAGCGCCTCGATCAGGGTCGGGCCGCCCGGCTCGTCGCCGACGATGGCGGGGCGGATGCCGATTTCGGCCAGGGCCGCGCGCGTCTTGGCGCCGGCGGCGGCGATGCGAGCTCGCGACAGCGCGCGCAGGACGTCGTCTTCACGGCCACGCTGGTGAGCGAACTCGATGAGAACGCGCACTCCCTGCCCGGTGAGGAAGAGCACGTCGTCGAACGCGCCTTCCATGAGCTCCGAAATCCACGACTCGAGGGAGCGCGTGGAGCCGGAAGCCGCCAGCTCGAAGCGCTGCACGTCGGCGCCCATGTCGCGCAGCCGGCGGGCTACGCTATCGAGATCCGACGGACCAAAAAGTAATATGCGCCGTTCGGCGAGTAGTCGTTCACCACTCATCGCTAGCCTACTAGCGAGTCGCTCAGGGACTCGGTTCATGTCGGCTTCGGCGGTGTGCCGGTTGGCGCCCGTGCGCGAAGTCGACGATCGATTAATGACCTTCGCGCACATCTCGGTCAACGCCGATTCACCCGCGGCGGTGGTGAAAAATGCGCCTAGATCACGCTGCGATCGCGCTCTGAAACGGTGCCGAAAAGTCTCGAAACAAACGCGAAATACGGATCCGAATCGCTATCGTTAGGAAACAGTCCCGGTACACGCGTCGCCAAGCTCACGAGCGAGGGATCAACAGGAAGGGTGGAAGGGTGGAAGAGCAATCTCGGCCCGCGCAGCGCGCGAAGAATTCGGGCTTCGAGGCTGATTCCCGGCCTAAAAGCGGCCCCGCGCCGGCTCTCGTGCCGTCGCCGGTTGCAGTCCCCTCCTCACGGCGCCAGCCTGAGCTGGCTCGGATGACGGCAGCGCTCTTCGACCAACTCGGAAGGCCCCTCGGCGATCTGCGCGTGAGCGTGACGGACCGCTGCAACTTCCGCTGTCGCTACTGCATGCCCCGCGAGCGTTTCGGCCCTGAGCATGCGTTCTTGCCGCGCGCGGAGCTGCTCAGCTTCGAGGAGATCGTGCGCGTGGTCGGCCTCTTGCCCGGGCTACGTAAAGTGCGGCTCACCGGCGGCGAGCCGCTCTTGCGACGCGACCTACCGCAGCTGGTCGCAATGCTCGCGGGCACGAACGTCACGCTCGCGCTCACGACCAACGGCGTGCTGCTGCCACGCTTGGCAGCGCCGTTGAAGGCGGCCGGGCTCTCGCGGCTCACGGTGAGCCTCGACGCGCTCGACGACCAAGTCTTCGCGCGCGTGACCGACGCCGACTACACCGCGGCCGACGTGCTGGCCGGCATCGACGCCGCCGTCGCGGCCGGCTTCAGCGGCGTGAAGATCAACTGCGTCGTGCGGCGCGGGCTCAACGAAGACCAGATCCTGCCGCTCGCGCGGCGCTTTCACGGCAGCGGGCACGTGCTGCGCTTCATCGAATACATGGACGTGGGCTCTACCAACGGCTGGGCGTCGCCCGACGTCGTGAGCGCCGCCGAGCTCATCGCACGCGTGAGCAGCGAGCTGCCGCTCGAGCCCGTGGAGCGTACGGACCCGTCCGACGTAGCCGCCCGCTACCGCTACCGCGACGGTGGCGGCGAAATCGGCGTGATCGCGAGCGTGACCCAGCCGTTCTGCGGCGCTTGCTCGAGACTGCGCTTGTCCGCCGATGGTCAGCTCTACACGTGCTTGTTCGCGACAGCGGGCACCGATCTGCGTCGAGCGCTGCGCGGGGGCGAAGACGACGCCTTCGTCGCAGCGCTGCTGCGTGACGTTTGGGAGCGGCGCGCCGATCGCTACTCCGAGCAGCGGCAGCGTTTGATCCCGCTGTCGCGTCGCAAGCCGGAGATGTCGTACATCGGCGGCTAGGGCCGGCGAGGGCGAGAGCGAGGGCGAGGGCGAGAGCGAGGGCGAGAGCGAGAGCGAGAAAACAGGGAGGCGGAGTTGGGAGGGGAGGGCTACGACGCGGGCGTCGTTTGACGCTTTTCTTTTGGGGGGGTGCGCTCAGCGGCGCGATCCGGCGTGGTGGCGATCCCGGGCGGGGCTGTGCGGGAATTTCGCGCCCTAGTGGGACTGCCGGGGACGACGCGGGCGAGCGTAGGCCCAGCTGATCGGCACGCCATCGAAGGTGACGATCGCGGACGGTGCGATCGAGCCGTACTCGATCCAAATCTGCTGCTCCACGCGGCTCATGTGCGGCTCGTGGTGATAGAGCGCCACGTCGGAAGCGGCGATGTTGAGCGAGCCGCGCAGGTCGCGTCGCAGGCGACCATCTTCTTGGAACATGGCGAAGCTCTGCAGCGCGGTGTCGTGCACGTACACGGTGCCGCGAGCGGGCGCGCGCTGGTTGATGAACGGGGCGAGCCCTTGCGTCGTGTAGCCCCAAAAAGTCCGGTTCAGCCCCAGCGAGGCCGCTCCGGGCGCGCCGCCGACGAGAGGGGTGTAGGCGCTCAGACCGAACGGATGCGCGTGCAGCGTCATCACGACCGGTCCGAGGAGCAGCGCCGCTCCGAGCAAGCTCGGGCGCAAGAGCCGCGGGGAGAGCGAGCGCGCTGCCTCACACACCTTCACGAAGCCGAGCCCCGCGAACAGGCACAAGAACGGATAGGCCGTCATCCAGTGCTTCGTGCCACCGAAAATGGGCGTCCCGCTCGACCACCAGGGGGCGTAGCTCACGAGCAAGCACGCTCCCCAGAGCACGTAGTCCGAGCGCAGCCGCGCGCTCACGGCTCGCGCTCGGAAGGCGGCGGCGACCCCCGCGAGGCCGAGCGCGAGCGTGACGAGCGGCACGGTGCCGAGCGTCATCAGCCAGGCGTAGCCGCGCGGCATGGGCGGCTTCCAGTAGGTGCGGCCCAAGAACTCCATGTTGTAGTACTCGTGGCCGGTGTGGAACGCCACGTACTCGCGCAGGCGCGCCGCCGTGTCGTGCCAAATCCAGGGCCACAGCGCGTAAAACACGAGCGGGCCGAGCAGCAGCAAGCTGAGCCAGACCCGCGGGAGGAGCTTCCACGCGGGGCGAGCGTGCCGCAGCTCGCGCAGCGCGGGCAGCCCGCGCGTGAGCGCGAAATGCAAGGCGACGACGCCGGGGAAGAGCCAGGAGTTGTGCTTGGTGTCGAGCAGTAGCCCGAAGCTGAGGCCCGCGAGCAGCAGCAGCCCCGGCCGCGGCTCGTCGTACGCGCGCGCGTAAAGGTAGCTGGTAATCAACCACATCGCGCACACCGGCAGGTCGAAACAAGCCAGGTGCGCGTGGAAGAACACGCGAGGAATGAACGCGAACGAGAGCGCCGCCACGAGCCCTCCCGCGCGGCCATACGCGCGCCGCCCCCAATCGAACACGACGGCGACGGCGGCGCTCGACATCAGCATCGCCGGCAAGCGAAAGCTCGCGCTCGTCTCACCCAGGACGTCGCCCAACCAGCGATGGGAGAGCGCGAACAGCGCCTTGATCAGCGACGGATGCTCGTGATTGACCGACCAATAGCGATCGATGGCTTCGCGCGTGAGCGCTGCGGCCGGGTCCTGTCCGAGCAGCTCGAACCAAGCGCCGTAGTGCCGCGCGGCGACGAAATAGAAGCCCTCGTCGCGCATGAAGCCGAGCGAGCGGGAGGTCGCCAGCAGGAGGCACGCGTAGCCCAAGAAGAGCGCGGCCGCGATCAGGGCGTCCGCGTGCTGGGCAGCGCGTACCGACCACCGGGAAGGCGAGCGGGGAGTCACCTCGCCTCCAGCGCGAAGCAGGCGTCGACGCCTGGGCGGAAGGCGCGCACCTCGACCTCCAGCGAATCGGACGCGACGGAGCGCGGCTGCTCGAAGCGCGCCCAGCCGGCCGCGCCGACGACGGCCACCCTCGCCGGCTCCTGCCCCGGCTCGCGGAGCGTGAGCTCGGCTTGGACCGAAGCGTCGTCGCGCTCGAGGAAGTAGGAGACGCCGCGAAACCCCACGAAGCGAGGGGAATTTGGCAGACCGCTGAAGCGCAGCAGCACGCTGCCGGTGACGGGCGGCTGCACCAAGATGCAGCGCCTCGCTCGATAGGTCGCGTCGTCGAGCAACGTCACCCCCACGCTGCGCCCGCCGGGACACTCGTAGCGCTCGGCCGGGTAGGCGATGTGGCCATGCAGGCCGCCCGTGGTCGCGCGGCCGACGCGATGGAACAGGCACGGCACGAGGGCGTCGTCGAGCCTCATGAAGACCTCCGCCGCGCCGTCGTCGACGGCGGACACGAAGTCGAAGAGCACCGGCTCTGGGCGCGGGTTCTTGCGCACGCGCAGCGTGAACGGACCCGCTCGCCGCTCCGCCTCGATGGAGTAGCCGGCGAGCTCGGGCGCGCTTTGCCCCAGCAGCGAGACCTCGATGAAACGGGTGAAGGCCGAGTCGTCAGCGCGCGCGAGCTCCGCGACCGGAAAGGCGCCCGGCGCCGCTTGCCGCACGAGCGGCTCGGCCCACGCCGGGGCAACCACCACCGGCACGCCGGGCTGTTTCTGCTTCAGCAGCTCCGGCGCCAGCGCGGCGTAGTCCGCGAAGTCGGGCGCTCGGCGCGCGAAGTACTCGTGCAGCGCGAGCTCGGCGAGACCGACAGCCGGCAAGAACGCGAGGAGCAGCTGCGAGCGCATGCGGGCCGTGGCCGCTTCAATGCCCGCGTCGGGGGTTGAGCAAAATGCGCGCGCCGCCCGGGTCGAAGCGAAAATTCAGGGGCCTGAGGCCTCGCGCCTGGAGCGCCTCGAGCGCTCGGCCGCGCTGGGCCGGGCGCACGTAGAACATGAAGAAGCCTCCGCCGCCCGCGCCGATCAGCTTGCCCCCGATCGCGCCGGCCTTCAGTGCTGCCTCATAGTGCTCGTCGATGGCGCCGTCGGTCATCTTGCTGGTGAGGCCGCGCTTGTGCTGCCAGTGCTCGTGGAGGAGCTCGCCGTAGCGGTCGGTGTCACCGCGCACCAGAAGCTCGTAGGCTTCGCGACCGAGCGCTTTGATCCGATGCATGCCCGCGAGCGTCGCTGGCTCGGCCGCGCGCAGGCGCTCGCCCTGCTCTTCGAGCACGAGCTTCGCCGGGCGCTCGATGCCCGAGTACACGACGAGCAAATGCCTCCGCAGGCGCTCGAGCCCGCTCGCAGGGATCGGCACGGGCTCGACGCTCACGCTACCGTCGCGCGCGATGCTGAGGGCGGTGACGTTGCCGTACGCGGCGATGTAGGGGTCCTGTTTGCCCACCGGCTCGCCGAGCCGCACCATCTCGATCTCGCACGCGGCGCGGGCCAAGCCCTCTGGCGACACGAACTCACGCTTGTAGGCGTACAGCGCGTTGAGCAGCGCCACCGTGAAGCTCGAGGACGAGCCGAGCCCGCTGCTGGACGGGAGGTCGGCCACGCTCGTCAGCTCGACGCCCGCCTCGATGCCCGTGAGCCGCAAGGCCTCGCGAAAGATCGGATGCCGTATTTGATCGATCTTATCGACTATTTCCGTCTCGGAGTAGGCCAACCGGATGCTCGAATAAAAGCGCCGGTTGGCGGTCACGTACATGTAGGAGTCGATCGCGGCGCTGAGCACGAAGCCGCCATGCTCACGGTAGTAGGCGGGCAGGTCCGTCCCGCCGCCGCCGAGGGAGAAGCGGAACGGCGCGCGCGACACGATCACCTCGGCACCTCACCCGCTTGGCTCGCCTCGAGCCTGAGATGAAGCTCCAAGTCGCGCCGGCCCTCGGCGCTGCCGATCTCGTAGAAGCGCTCGGGCGCGACGAGAGCGCGCATCTGGCGTTGTCGCGCCAGCTTGCGCAGCAGCGCCCCGAGGTCCCACACCGCGCCGTCGGCGATGTCCGTGAGCACCGAGCGGCGCAGCGCGATCGCGCCGTAGTCGATGCAGTCGAAGCTCGCGTCCGGCTGCGATTTGTCGTAGCGAGCGACCCAGTCGCCGTCGAGCGCGACGTTGCTTGGGCCGAGCTGCCCGCGGTTAAGATACACGCTCATCGTCGCGAGCGCGCCAGGGTGAGCGCGGAGGTCCGCGAGCGGCGCCGAATAGTCGAACGGCAGGTAGCTGTCGCCGTAGGTGACGACGAGCTCGTCTTCGAGCCGGGCGTAGGCTCGACGGAGCGCGCCGCCCGTGCCGACGAGCTGCTCTCCATCGTACGAGTAGCTGACCATCAAGCCGCGATCGAGCGCCCGGCGCACGTGGGTCTCGATCTGCTCTCCGAGGTGCCCCACGCACATCACGACGCTGCGGGCGCCGGAGGCGACGAAGCGGTCGAGCTGCCAGTCGACGAACGGTCGGCCGTTCACGAGCAGCAGCGATTTCGGAGTGACCTCGGTCTCCGGGTGCATGCGCGTCGCGAGCCCCCCCGCCAGCACCACGACCTGCATCAGCCCAGGATCTCCCGCGCCAGCTCGCGCACGCCGGCGCTGACCGCTTCGTCGCTCGAGCGCTCGAGCACGAAGCCGAGCGCCGCCAGCGCGGAGGCATCGAGCCGCGAATGCGGCACGTCACCGCGCCAGCCGCGCTGCCCCGTGCCGTACACGATGTGTGCTTGCGGGTTCGACGAGTGCGCCACGCACAGCTCGGCGATACGGCTCACGGCGCAGGCGTCGGGCGGCGCGACGTTGAACACGTTGAGCGGATCTGCGGCGTGCTCGAAGCCGAACAGCATGGCAGAGACGGCCTCGCTGACGTGCACGTAGGGCTTGCTCTGCTGACCGTCACCCAGCACCCGCAGCGCGTGAGGCTCGACGCGCAAGCGATGCAAGAAATCGAAGGCGGCGCCGTGGGTCGCGCGCGGCCCGATCACGTTGCCGAGCCGAAAAATCCAGGCCGTCAGCCCGAAGCACTCCACGTGGGCGCTCACGAGCGCCTCGCTCGCCAGCTTGCTCGCGGCGTAGAGCGAGATCGGCAGAGCGCCTAGATCCTGTTCGCGGCAAGCGCTGCGCGCCGTTCCGTACACGCTCCCGGAAGAGGCGAGCACGAGCCCGCGCACCTCCGTGCGCCGCATGGCGTCGAGCACGGCGTGGGTGGCGAGCGTGCCTTGCTCGAGGTCGAGCATGGGCTGCTCGAGGCCGCGCCGTGCTTCGGGGTTGGCGGACAGGTGGAACACGGCGATCTTTCCGCGCATGGCGCTCGTCAAGAGCTCGGCGTCGAAGACCGAGCCTTCCCGGAGCTGGCAGCGGCCGGTTGCGAGCGCCGCTGCGAGGTGCTCGCGGCGGCCGCTCGACAAGTCGTCGAGCACCGTTACCTGCGCGCGCTCGACGAGCCGATCGACCAGGTGACTGCCGATGAAACCGGCGCCCCCGATCACCAGATACGCGGGTAGCGTCACTGCGATGCCCTTGTAGTTTGCGCTTCCCATTTGCCGGGAGCGACTTGCAAACCAGGATGAGACACCAAAAGGTGCGAGATGATAGCCTGAAACGCCTCCGTGTGAGCGGTCACGCGCGCCGGCTCCAGCGGTGGAACCAGCACGCAGGCGTGAGCCAGCGCGCGCGTCGCGCCGCCGTCACGGCCCACGATGCCCACGATGCGCGAGCCACGCGCGCGCCCCAGCTCCAGCGCGGCCACGAGGTTCGGGCTGACGCCCCGCGCCGCGTCACCGCCGCCCACCGATAGCACGAACAGCAAGTCACGTTCGGACAGGCGGCTCACCTCCAACCAGCCGCGGAAGCTCTCGGCCCAGCCGTCGTCGTTGGTGCGCGCGGTGAGCTCGGCCACGTTGTCGGTCGGCGCGTAGGCCTCGATGGCGCAGAGCTTGCGCAGGTCATTCACGAGGTGCGAAGCGTTGGCGGCGCTGCCTCCGACGCCCAGCACGAAGGCGCGCCCGCCCCGCTCACGCAGTTGGCGTAGCTCGAGCGCGACGTCTTCGACCGCGGCTGGGTCGATGGCGCGCGCGATGGCTTCGACCTCGAGCAAGTATCGCTGGGCGTGGCTCATCTCGACTTCAGCCTCGCTCGGCACAATAGGGATTTGCCTCGAGGAACTGAAGCGTCTCGACGATGGCGTCCTCGAGCGAGACGCTGGGCGACCAGCCGAGCGCGCACAAGCGCCGCGTATCCAGCAAAATTTTGGGGGCATCCCCCACCCAGCCTCGCTCGCCGCCGCTGAAGCTGAGCGCCGGCGCCACGCCCAGAGCTCGACAGATGATCGAAGCGCTCTCGACCACCGACAGCCAATCGCTGTGACCGATGTTCAGCGCTCGAAATGGCGCGGCCTGCTCGGCGCTGGCGAGCAGCATCGCGGCCACGCCGTCGCGCACGTGCAAGTACGACTTGCGCTGCCGGCCGTCGCCCAGAATGTGGAGGCGCGTCGGATCACGCCGGAGCTTCTGCCAGAAGTCGAAGACGTGGCCGTGCGTGTAGCGTGGTCCGAGCATCGACACGAACCTGAACACGCTGGCGCGAAAGCCGTAGCCGTGGGCGTAGGCGCTGAGCAGGCCTTCGGCCGCCAGCTTGGAGGCCCCGTAGAGCGATGTCTGCTCGGGGAAGGGCGCGTCTTCCGGGGTCGGCAGCACGGGCGCATCTCCGTACACGGCGCCCGTCGACGAGAACGCGACGCGCGTCGCCCCGTGCTCGCGCATCGCCTCGAGCACGTGGTGCGTCGCGAGCAGATTTTGCTCGATGTCTTTGCGTGGGTGGGCGAGGCCGTGCCTCACGTCCGCGTTGGCAGCCAGGTGAAACACCGCATCGACGCCGGCGAACGCGCCGCGCACGCGATCGTAGTCGAGCAAGCTCGCCTCACACAAATCCGCAGCCGGGTTCAAGAACTGGCGGAAGCCGGTCGACAGGTCGTCGATCACTCGCACGCGGGCGCCCACGCCGATGAGCGCGTCGACCAGGTGGCTGCCGATGAAGCCAGCGCCGCCCGTGACCACGACGCTGCGCGCTGCGAAGTCGAACGGCATTCCCGTCGACGTATCACGGCCGACGCGCCGCGAACAACAGGCCCGCCGAGAGCCAGGGCACGCGCGCGAGCAAGCGCGACTCGGTGAACGACAGCCAGTTCCCGGCTGAGAGCAGCCCGTTCAACGCGCGCGCCAGCGGCCGAGGCTGCGCGAGCGGGCCTACGTAGTAGCGGTTTTCCGTCCACCAGAAGCGCCGCACGCGCGGGTGCTTGGCGAGCGCGAAGAAGCTCGCGTCGAGCGTTTGGCCGAGCAAGTGATAGGCGTGGCGCTCCTCGTAGACTCGGAAGTCGGCGAGCAGCTCACGGGCGCGCGCGCGGCTGAAGCTCTGCACGTGCTCTTTGGTATCGCGGTAGAGCTGCGGGCCGAGCAGCAACCGGTACAGCGCGTAGGCAGACCACGGCTCCCCTTCGAGCGGAATGAAGCCGAGCAAGAGCCCGCCCGGGCGAAGCGCGCGCCGCAAGTCGGCCAGGACCGCCGCGGGGTCGTCGAGATGCTCCAGCACGTCCACGAACAGAGCGACGTCGAGCTCGCCGTCGCGAGCCGGCACGCCGCCCCTGATGCGCCGGAACTCGTACGCGCCGTCGGCCGGCGGCACGTCGCGCACGTCACAGCCGATGAGCGAGAGCTGCGGGCGCTCGCGCCGCAGCGTCCTCAGGATCTTGCCCTCGCCCGAGCCGAGCTCGAGCGCGTTGCCCCGAGCGGGCAAGTGGCGGAGCAAGAAGCTGGCCTTGAGCGCGGGCAGGTCGCGCGCCGCGAGGTCGACCGGATCTGTTCCCCAACGCGGCTCCATGCTCAGGCCTTCGCATGCCTCGTGCATCGCCTGCGCCTCGCCGTCAACGCCGCGCCTTCGGCCGAAAGCGGGCGCGCGCAGCAGTAGATTTTGCGCCTGGAGGCACGTTTACGCCGGGGCGGCACCGCTTGCGCGTCGCGCCCGCGCTTCTGCCCACAATCTCGAGGTCGCCGTGTTGCCCGGTGGCCCAAACACCCGTACCTTTTGCGGATGCCAGTCAGAGTGCGCGAGCGGGCGCGAAGCGGCCTCGGTCTGTCGGTCGCGCTGCTCGTGGTGGCATCCGGCGTCGTGGCTGCCTGTCAGGCGCCGGGCGGAGAAGCGCTCGACCGAAGCGGCGCTCCGATCATCGGCGGGGAGCTCGACACCACGACCAAGGGTGTCGTCTCGCTGCTGAAGCAAGTGCCGGGCGGTTTCTTTCCCTCTTGCTCGGGGACGCTCCTGACCCAGAACTTGGTGCTGACCGCCCACCACTGCGTGGCTTCGCTGAGCTCACCCGATGGTGCCAGCGTCGAGTGCGGGCGCACGGAGTTCACGCAGACCGAACGGGCGAGCTCGCTCTTGGTCTCGATCGAGGCGAACGTCGGCCACGAGGGGTTGGAACCCTACCGGGTGGCGAAGGTCTGGGTGCCCGAGGGCGATCGCGGCGTTTGCGGTCGCGATATCGCGATGCTCCTGCTCGCCGGCTCAGGCGTGCCGGCTTCAGCCGCGACGCCCATCGAGCCGCGCTTGACGAGCGAGGTGAAGCGCAACGAGGAGTTCGCTGCGATCGGCTACGGCCTACAGGATCCCACGGATTATCATGCGGAAACAGCGGGTCACCGCATGGGCGTCGACGACGCTCGGGTGTTCTGTACGGGCGCCGCCTGCAACACCGAGCTCGTGCACGCCAGCGAGTGGATCGCGGACAGCCCGGTGTGCTCCGGCGACTCGGGCGGCCCCGCGCTGAACGCAGACGGACAAATCGTGGGCGTGACGTCGCGGGGCGACGCCGACTGCACGCTCGGCATCTACACGAGCGTGTACGCCTGGCGTGATTTCATCCGCGAGAAGACGTTCGAGGCCGCCGAGAGCGGACACTACTCACCCCCGGCCTGGGCGGGTGAGCCGCCGCCGGGCTTCGACCCCGGCTTGCCTACGGGCGGAACCGGCGGCAGCGGCGCGTCGAGCAGCGGCGGCGGCGCCGTCATCGCAGGCGGTCCGGGCGCTTCCGGCTCCAACAGCGGCGCCCCCGTGGTGAGCCCGCTCGGCTCGACGTGCGCCGGCGAGTGCCCCGGCGCCTACCGCTGTTGGTCGGAGACGGGCGAGCCGCCCGGTATCTGCGTGCCCACGTGTAGCGCGGAGAAGGCGTGCCCCGCCGACTACACCTGCAATGATGGGCTCGGCGCGTGCGTACCGGCGAGCACCCTCGACGATCCGGCCCAAAGCGGCTGCAGCGTGGCGTACGCGGGCGATCACGGCGACAGCGCGAGCGCTTGGTGGGCGGCCTTGGCCGCGATGGTGGCCGCGGCAACGCGCCGCAAGCGCCGCGCCTGACGAACGCGCCGCTAGCGAAATCGGTACTTGAAGAACGCGGAGTAGCCCGACCAAGCGTCGCGCGCGAAGCGGATCTTCTTTCCCTGTGAGAAATCGCGCGCGGCGTAGTTGACGGGCACCTCGAGCGGCGCGTGACCGGCGCGCACGAGCTTGCACACGAGCTCGATGTCGAGCTCGAAGCCGTCGCTCTCGAGCGAGACGCCCTCGAGACAGCTCCGGCGGAAGACCTTGAACATCGTGTTCACGTCGGTGGTGCGCTGCTGATAGAGCAGGTTGAACGTCCGCGCGAAGCCGACTTGAGCGACGTTGAGCAGGGCCGCCGCGATGGCGCCGCGGGCGAAGCGCCGCACCTTCCAGTCACCGGCGCCGAGCGTGCGAGAGCCGAGCACGAAGCTCGCGCGGCGCTGCAGAATCGGCTCCAGCAGCGCGTCGTAGTCGTCGATGTCGTATTCGAGATCGGCGTCTTGGATCAGGATGATGCTGCCGCTGGCGGCGGCGAGACCCGTCCGCACCGCGTGACCCTTGCCGCGCGGCGCCGGCTCGTGAATCACGCGCACCCCGGGCGTGGCCGCGTACTCGGCGACGATCTCGCGACTACCGTCACGGCTGCCACTCTCGACGATGATCAGCTCTTTCTCGACGCGCAGCGGCTTCTCGAGCAGCGCGTCGATGACCTGCCGAACGGTGGCCGCCTCTTGATAAACGGGGATGATGATCGACAGCCGCTCGGCGCCCGTCACCTCGGGCTTGGCCTCGAACAGCGCTACCTTGACCCCCGTCGCGAGCGGCAAGGCGGGCCTGCTCGGCGCGACGCGCGCGAGACCGCGCAGGCTCGGCGCAGCGTCGATCAAGCGCTCGGCGGCGTAGCGCGGCGAGCGGTGCGACAAGGCGGAGCGGTGCGCGACGAGCGAGAGACCGAGCGGCTCCGCCAAGCGCAGCAGCTGGCGCAAGCCGAAGAAAGCACGCTTGAGCTCGAAGAACGCCGGCCAGTGCCGCCGCAGCAAGCGCGCGGGCGTCGAATCGATATCAGCGTAGGTGATGGCGAGCAGCGCGCGGGGCGAAAGCGCGCGCGCCAGCTGTCGCAGCACGCTGGCCGGCTCCGCGCACGCTTCCAGGAGCTCGTTTGCGATCACCAAGTCTGCCGCCGCGACACTCGGCAGCAGCCAGGAGACGTCGCCCGCGACCGAGAGTCGCTCGAACGCGGCGGCCTGAATGCGCGCGACCTCCAGCTCCACGCCGTCGAGCTCAGGCTGCTCCGCGAGCCCGTCGAGCCAGCGTCCGAGCAGCAGCACCCGCAGCCGCGATGTCGAGCGACGCGCGCGGTGCTCCGCGCACAACGACCCGATCAGGCGTGCCAGATCTGCGCGAGCCGACGCCAAGTCGCGCGGTGTGACGAGCCGACCCACTTCGGCGACGTCGAAGTAACACGGACCGGCGCCGCCGACCGGGCTGACGTAGACCAGCCCGCAGCTCGAGCAGCGCACGAAGCGCACACCGGCACGGAAAAAGAGGTACTCGGCGCGCGCCTCGCCGCACACCGAGCAGCCGACGTAGCGCGGGCGAGCGCGGGCGGCGCGCACGCTGGGCGACGGCGCGAAAGTGTAGCGGCGCGCGCTGTAGGCCGACATCCGTGCGCCGATACTTAGAGCGCGGGCAGGCCCAGGTCGAATGGTTTCGCCAGGGCGCGCGATCGACTAGAATAGACGGGCGCGGTGTCGCTTTCGCCCCTGCCCTACGGCCTCACGCGACGCGACGAGCGGTAGACGAACGCGAGGCTGGCGAGCGTGAGCACGAACACCACGACGCCGGCCGTCATGCCGCGTGGCCAAAACGTGAACACGAACGTGCCGCTGCCAGCCGGTAGCGTGGCCGCCAGCGCCTCATGGCGGTTCTCGGCGAGAGCGCCGTTCACGCGCCAGCCCGCGTCGAAATTCTGATTGAGGATCAGGCGATCGCCGGAGCGTGCGCCCGAGACTTCGACCGTGACCTCATTGGGCGAGAAGCGCACGATCCGCGCCGCGCCGGGTCCGTCCTCGATGTACGCCTCTCCGCGGTAGCGCGGGTGCTCGCGACCCAGCGCGCCCAGCCCGATAGGCCGGCCATTTGCGGCCTTGGGCGCCCAAATGTTCAAGCTCGCGTGCATCGTGCACGCGATCACGCCCACGCCAGACAACACCGCCGGCACCGCCTCGGGCGCGTAGTCTCTCCGCTGATACTGCAAGCGACGCGGCACGCGCTCGAGCTGGCGGAACGCAGTCGCGGTCTCGAACGAACGCGCCTTCATCCAAAAGGCGCGCTCGAGCGAGAGCGCGGACTCGCGCCCGATGTCGGTCGCCACGAACAGGCAGCCGACGAGCAGCAACAGGTCGGCGTAGCGCCGCCAGCTGAGGCGCTCGATCGCGCGCCCGAGGGCGGCGGCCGCGACGACGCCCAGCAGCAGCAGCGCTGGATACAGCCAGCGAGTCGGGACGTGCTGCGAGCGAAACGGTCCGACTCGGTGCAGGAGCGACCACGGCGAAAGCTCGTGAAAGGCGCCGAACCCGAGCGCCAGCGCCAGCAAACCCGCGAGCTTGAGGGCCTGCTCACGCCGTGGAGCCCACCAGAACGTGCCGAGCGCCAGCAGCAGCGCAGGCGCCCAGCCGATGTACGCGCCGTACTCGTGCCAGCCCCAGGCTGGCGTCGCGATGGGCCGCGAGCTCGGCGTTTGACCCGGCGCCACCAGCGCCTGCCACAGGATCCGCCAATCGATGGCCTCCGGCGAGTCGACGAGCCTCGGCCGCTCGCCGAAGTCGAGCGCCACCGCAAACAGCTTCGGCGCGGACAAGCAGGCACCGAGCACGCCCAGCGCTCCGACCAGCAGTAAGGGACGAGCGCTCTTGTCGACGGCGGCGCGGGCGCAGGCGTAGACGGACAACAGCAGCGCGGCATGGGGTAGCGGGTAGATGCCGCCGCTGTAGACCATCGACGCGAACGCGCCCCCACCGATCACCAGGTAGCGCAAGGGGGGGCGCTCGAACGCGAGCGCGCGCTCGAACGCCCAGAACACCCACGGCAGGTAGCAGTACTGCAGATGCCACAGGTGACCGGTGCTCGCCTGCAGCGCAA
Organism: Pseudomonadota bacterium; assembly: GCA_023431345.1. Classification (GTDB taxonomy): domain Bacteria; phylum Myxococcota_A; class Polyangia; order Polyangiales; family Polyangiaceae; genus PMG-095. The sequence continues at coordinate 52,348 of JAEYWK010000174.1, read as the reverse complement.
ATCGGCCGCTGGCGACGTAGACGAGGCAACACAGCGTTCGGGCGGCCGCGCTGCGCGTGAACGTGCTCGCGAGCAGCCACGTGCCCGCGGCCGAGATCAGCGTCGTCACCACGAGCTCGACCCGGAGCGCGTGGCGCAGCTCGAGCAGCAGGTACGCCGGCAGCAGCGGCGACACCAAGTTGGTCGCGCCCTGCACGTTGCCCCACTCCGAAAAGCCGCCGCAGGCGTACGGCATCCACAGCGGAAGCTGTCCGAACTCGAGCAGCGCCTTCACCGTGAGTAGCCGGTGCGCGCTCATCTCGTCCCAGTCGTGGCCCCCGTACAGCGTGAGGTCGCGGAAGACGGGCGCGAGGGCGATCGCGATGCTCAGGAGCACGATGCCAGCGCCGGCGATGCTCGGCGCGCGCTGGGCGAGGCGTAAGCGCGCCCGCGCCCGGGCGGCGAATTGCCGAGCCTGCTCGCGCAGCGCCGAGGCGGACACGGCCGCCACCTTACATCACGCCGCGAGGCGGGGTATGGAACGTGAATTCGGCTCCGCGCCCGAGCATCACATGGCAGCTACGCGCCCCGGCATCATCCTCGATCGAGACGGCACGCTGATCGACGTGATCCGCGACGAAGAGACCGGCGTCGTGTCGGTGGCGTGGAGCCCATCTCAGCTGCGCTTTCTGCCTGGCGTCCTCGACGGCCTGCGTCGCTTCGAGGCAGCAGGCTTCGGCTTCGCGATCGCGACGAACCAGCCTGGCCCGGCGAAAGGCCAGTTCAGCGCCGAGGCGGTGCATCGCACGCACCACGCGCTGGTCGCCGCCCTAGCCGAAGCTGGCATCGCCATCGCGAGCGTGGAGGTGTGCTGGCATCATCCGATCGGCAGCCCGCACGGCGCGCAAGAGCTGATAGGTCCGTGCGATTGCCGCAAGCCCAAGCCTGGCCTGCTGCTGCGCGCGATGCAGAACGGCGGCTTCGATCCGGAGAGCACCTGGATGGTCGGCGACAGCACCGCCGACATCGAGGCCGCTCACCAGGCGCGGCTGCGCTCGGCGCTGGTCTTCGCGCAGAACCGCTGCGAGCTGTGTCCGCTCCGCCAAGGCTCGCCGATCACGCCCGACGTGGTGGCGCCTCGCTTCGACGAGCTCGCCGAGCGCGTCTTGAGCTGGCAAACGCGCGCTTCTTGAGCGCTCAGCGCGGCGAGAGCGAGCGCGGGCGGGCACGCTCGAGGTAGCCGACCAGCTCCGTCATCAGCGGCGCGGCGCGGCCGTCGGTGTGCGGTTCGATGGGCCGCCGTTCTCCGGGGTCGGCGCGCAAATCGAAGAGCGAGAAGCGCCGCCCAGACTCGACGTAAATCAGCTTGAGAGGATACGAAATGACCGCGGCCTGGTAGGCATGGCCGTCGTCGACCGAGAACGACTCCGCGAGCAGCACGTTGTCGTCCTCCGGTAAGCGCCGATGATGGAAGAGCGGCGCCAGGCTTCGCCCACGGAGCTGCTCGAAGGACTCGCGGTCGCCCAGCACCCGCGCGATGGTCGGCGCCAGATCGCTGAGCCCGACGCTCATGTCCACGCGCTTGCCCGGCATGCCGGGGATGCGCAAGAGCGCGGCCGTGCGCAGCTGCGGCTCGAACAAGCTCGAGCCGTGGAAGCGCTCGTCGTGCTCGCCGAAGGCCTCGCCGTGGTCGCCGGTCGCCAGAAAGACCGTCTTTTCCCAGACGCCGAGCGCGCGCAGCCCCGCGATCAACCGGCCCACCTGCGCGTCGGCGTGCCAGATTTCGGCGTCGTAGCGGGCCTGCTCATCGCCGCCGAAGCGCGGCGCGCCGGGCGGTTGCTCGTAGGCATAGTGCGGCTCGAACAGGTGCAGCCACAGAAAGAACGGTCGACGCGCCCGCTCGAGGTGGCCGAGCGCTTTGTCGACCTGCTCCGCGGCGGGAAAGCCCCACATCGTGCCCCCGCGGTAGCTCAGCTTGGTCGACACGTCGTAGCGCGAGAAGCCGCGCTCGAAGCCCGCGTCTTCTCGCGCCGTGAAGGCCGAGAATTCGCTGAGCACCGCGATCGTTTCGTAGCCGCGCGACTGCAGCAGCTCCGGCAGCCAAGGCGTGCGTGGACCGATGCGCCGCATGCGCTTTCCTGCTGGCAAGGGCTGCCAGTCGATCTCGGATGGTGCAAACGAGCTGAAGAGCGTAGCCAGCGCGAGCCGCGTGAGCGGCGCGGCGCTGTAAATCCGCTCGAAGACCAGCGACTCGGCGGCGAGGGCGCGCAGCTGAGGGGTAGTGTCGTGGGTCGCGCCCAGAAACGACACATGGTCGTAGCGAAGCGTCTCGATGGTAACGACGACTACGTTCAGCTCCGGGAGCGCGCCGTGCGCGCTCTGACCCCAGCGCGGGCGCCTCGGCGCTACCGCATCGCCCGCGTCGCCGCCGATGCAGTTGTTGTCGATGCCGTCGCCCGGTAGCTCTGCGGCGCCGGGATGTACCGCGGCGTCGAAGGCCGCGCAGTCCCCTCCGCCCAAGAAGCTCGAGTAACCGTCGCCGTCGAAATCGGAGATGGCGCGCAAGCCCTCGAGCAAGCGCGGCGTCCAAGCCCCCTGCTGGGCCAGAGCCGCGCTCGCTTTGCCCAAGCCGGTCGCCAGCGCCGAGAGCGCCGCGACCGCTACCAGGGCGACGAGCGGCACACGCTTACCCAACGCGCGGACGCCCAACGAACGATCGGCTGCCACGAACACCGCGGCGAATGCCAGCGGAGCGAGCAGCAAGCGAGCGTCGAGCTGCGCCCAGCCCGAGCGCGTTCGCAGCAGCAGCATCACCACCAGCAGGGCCGCTGCGCCAGATGCTAGCGCTCCGACCGGGGCCGGCTTGCCCGCGTCGCGCCGCGCGCGGAGCGCAGGCCGGAGCGCGGCGACGACGCAAGCAAGCAGGACAGCCGCCGTGAGCAGCAGCGCCGCCACGAGCAGCGCCGCTAGCTCGACGTTGTGCAGTCCGAACGCCGCGCGCACGAGCGCCTGTGCCAGTGTCAGCCACAGCGCGGTCGCGAACAGCGAAAGCGCCACGAGCTCCCGCGCCGGCGCGCCGCGCAGCCAGCGGCGGACGAGCGCGACGAGCGGCTCCTCGTCCAGCAGCGCCGCCAGCAGCACCGCCGCTGCGAGCGCGAGCAACGCCCCGGGCAGCGCCCAAACACCCAGCGTCCACGCGGCCGCGAGCGAAGCGAGTCGCAAGTCTACGCTCGCGCCCGCGCGGACGCCGACGAGCAAGGCCTCGGTCAGCGCCGCGGCCGCGACGGCGAGCGCCGTCACGACGAGTTGGCTCCCGAAGCCGCGGCGGGTCACGGGCGTCTTCTAGCGGAACGGCGGCGCCGCGCCTACGGCCGTGGCTCGGCCGCGTCAGGAGCCGGACACACTCGGCTGCTCGGAGCGCTCGAAGATTTGAAAGTCTTCAAGCTCCCGCACGAGGCGATATTGCGTGTCGATCAGCCCCTTCAGCTCGGGGAAATTCGGTAGCTCGTCACGCGAGTCGAGCGGGCTGCCGGTGACGGCGGGGAACACGTCCCGCTGCTGCACGACGATCACCTTGGGCCGATTGAGCGACAAATCTTTCAGCAGCTCGCGGCGCGAGAAGTCGCGCTGCCAGGGTGTGCGCTGCGGCACGTCGTAAATGAAGCGACTGGCCAGCGGTCGCTCCGCCAAAAAATACGTCGACGGCTCGAAGCCCCAGATGAACACCGGATCATCGCTGGCGGTGCGAGAGCGGATCTCGAGCGCGACCGAGCGATCGGCGTCGAGGTTGTAGTCCGCCACGTACGAGAGCTCGCGATCGAGATCGGCGCGGCTCAGAAAGGGAGCTTGCCGCGTCAGGAACGCCAAACGCATCTGCACGCGGTCCGAGAAATGTTGCGGCAGGTCACGCACGGCGTCGCGCATGTCGATCGCCACCAGCACGAAGGCGGCGAGCGCGAGCAAGCTCCCTGAGCCTGCCATCAAGCAGCGACGAAACAGCTTGTAGACGCCGATTCCGGCCAAGAAGGAAATGAGCAGCAGCGTGGCGGCGTAGTGATAGGCGAAGAACTTGCCCTGCATCACGATGCCCGTCAGCTGAATGGCGACGATGCCGAGCACCAGGTAGATGCCTTCGCGCTCTCGCGCGTGGAGCGGCGACATCGCGATGCAGGCGATGACGCCGAACGCCACCAGCGCCGAAAACTTGAAGAAGGCCTCTTCGAGCGCGTGATAGAGCATGCCCGGCGCGTGAGCGTTGCCCCAGTTCAGCTGGGTGTAGCCCGGAACGAAGTCGTGAAACGTCCACCAAAACGCGGGCCAGGCGCCGCGCGCCGCGATCCAGCCCAGCACGAGCGCGAGCGGGAGCGCGAAGCCGCTGCCCGTGAGCAGGAGCGTGCGCGCCATCGCGGGCCAGGCCTTTCCCGCCGCGCGCGTCTGATCGCGAGTGAGTAGGTACGCGCCGCATACCAAGATGCCGCCGCCGAGGGGCGGCTTGAGCAGCGCGCAGACGCCGAACAACGCCCCCATGCCGAAGGGCACGAGCCACTGGCGCCGCTTCTCGGGCTCGAGCGTGACCACGACCAGCGCGGCGACGGTGAGGAAGCCGCCGAACGTCTCGGGCTGAGCGGTGTGCCAAAACTCGAGCTCGGCGTGCACGAGCGCGGCCACGGCTCCGCACACCAAGCCGGCGCGCGGTCGGTCCAAGAACACCTGGGCGAGGCGCTGCAACCCGAACACGGTCGCCACCAGCCCGATCACCTCGAGCAGCCGGATCGCCAGCATGCTCTTGCCGAACAGGGACTGGGCCAGCGCGTAGACCAGGAAGATGCCCGGCGGCTTGAAGTCCCAGGCATCGCGGTAGGGCATCTTGCCCTGCGTGATCGCGTCGGCGACCACGGCGTAAATCCCCTGATCGCGGCCGAACGAGTAGAGCAGGATGTTCAGAGACGCGAACGCGACGACGAGCCAGCAAGCTACGGCCAGCCATTGATCGGGATCACGGACGGCGAGGGGTGGGACTACTTCGGCGGCTGGCCGAACCGACTCGGTCGGCATGGGCGCCGAACCTACCAAGAGCGAGGCGGCAAAGTCAGATCTTTCGGTACACCAGCCAGCGCAGCGCGACCGGCACGCGCTCTCCAGGCAAGTCGAACAGATCCATTCCGCCGCTCCAACCTTCGTACCAGCCGGTCGACGGATATTGCCCCTCGGGGAGGTGCTCCTTTTCGTACTCGGCCGCAGACTCGTCGGTCACCCGCTCGAATGGCAGCTCGTGCGCCGCCAGCTCGAGCTCGCGGCGGGTGAATAGCGCGCACCACATCACGTGCGACAGCTGCCGGGCCGCGTCGTCGGGCTTATAGCCTCCGTCGGTCAAGAAGGCGTTGAACACCAACAGCCCGCCGGGCCGCAGCCAGCGCGACGCGGATTGAAACAGCTGTCTCAGTTGGTCGACGGAGTGGAAGTGCGACGCGACCACCTCCGAGAGCAGCAACAGATCGTACTCCGCGCGAGGCAATTCGAGCGACTCGTCGAGGATATCGCCCTCGATGACGCCCGCGCTCACGCCCTCTGCTTGCACGGCCTCGCGCAATAGCTTGGCGAGCGCGGGAGCTGGTTCGAGCGCGTCGACGAGAAAGCCTTCGCGTGCCAGCGGCAGCGCGTTGCGCCCGGTGCCGGCGCCAACGTCGAGGATCGAGACCTGACTCGGCTCGCCGAGAGCGCGCGCGAGGTCGACCGCCTTCGCGTCGGGGTACTTGCCGAACAGCGGCGGCTTCCGCGTGTTCACCCAGTACTCGTACTCTTGCGCGTAGCTGCCGGCGAGCGCGACGACCTTCCAGGTGATGCTCGTCTTCGGAGCGGGGTCGGTTTGGTAGCTGACTACGACCTTGGCGCTCGACGACGCCGCGTAAGCTTGCTCGAGCCGCAGGAGCAACGACTTGCGGAACTCGTCGAGCTCGGCGGGCGAGAACTTGCGCCCCATGCCTTCCCAGATTTGGTCGAACAGCTTCACGTAGTGCTCGACGAGGCCGGGGACGGGAGGAAGCGACATTTCTCCGCTCCCCTGCATGCGGCGCGGCAGGCGGCGCAGCATGGCTTGTTTGAGCACCGCCGCGTTCGTTTCGCGCTTGGATCCCTTGCTCATCGGCGGACGCATCGTGGCAGAAGTGCACCCGCGCTCGCCAGCTCTTCTTGTGCTCTTCGAGGGCTTCTTGCGCTTCCGAGGGCGCGGTCCCACAACATCCGCGTCATGCTGGAGCTCGAAACGGTCGTGAGCACCTCCGAGGCGGTCGCGGCGACGCGTTCCCGAAAGCAAAAGGTGGCGCTGCTCGCCGCGCTGCTCGGCCGGCTCGCCCACGCGGAGGTGCAGGCCGGCGTCGGCTTCATCTGCGGTGAGCCGAGGCAGGGCAAGCTCGGCGTGGGTTACCGCGCGCTGCAGAAGCTCGGGCAAGCGCCGGCGCCTGCCCACGCGAGCGTCAGCCTGCTCGAGGTAGACGCCGCGTTCGAAGCGCTCACGAAGCTCGCCGGCAAGGGCTCGGCGACCGAGCGCGGGGCCCTGCTGGCGAGCCTCTTTGCTCGCCTGACAGAGAGTGAGCGCAGCTTCGTCGGGCGGCTGATGCTGGGAGAGCTACGGCAAGGCGCGCTCGAAGCGCTGGTGATCGACGCGCTCGGGCAAGCGACCAGCATCGACCAAGCCACGCTGCGGCGCGCCATGTTGTTCGCGGGTGACGCGACACGCGTCGCGGTGCGCGCGCTCAGCGGCGGAGAGGCGGCGCTGGTTGAGCTCACGATCGAGCTATTTCGCCCGCTGCGGCCCATGCTGGCCCAGACCGCCAAAGACGTCGCTGACGCGCTCGAGCGCGCCGCGCCTTGCGCGTTCGAACGAAAGCTGGACGGCGCGCGTATCCAAGTGCATCGCTTGGCCGAGCGCGTCGCCGTGTACTCGCGGCACGGCAACGAGCTGACCCACGCCCTGCCGGAGGTGGTGGAGCTCGTGCGCTCGTTCGACGCGCAGAGCCTCGTGCTCGACGGCGAAGCCATCGCTCTCAAGCCGGGCGGGCGACCACAACCGTTCCAGGTGACGATGCGGCGCTTCGGCCGCAAGCTCGACGTGGACGAGCTGCGACGCTCGTTGCCGCTCGACGCCTTCTTCTTCGATTGCCTGTACGCGAACGGCGAGGTGCTGGTCGAGCGGTCGAACGAGGCGCGCTGGGCCGCGCTCTGTCGCGTCGTGCCGGAGGCAGCGCGAGTGCCGCGTGAGGTCGTGAGCAGCGTCGCCGAGGGGGAAGTCTCGCTGCAGCGCGCCCTCGCGAGCGGGCACGAGGGCGTCGTGGTGAAGAGCCTCGCGTCGAGCTACGAGGCCGGACGCCGCGGCGCCGGCTGGCTCAAGCTGAAGCCAGCGCCGACGCTCGATTTGGTGGTGCTCGCGGCCGAGTGGGGCAGCGGACGCCGCCAAGGGCTGCTCAGCAACTTGCACCTGGGCGCGCGTGATCCGGCGAGCGGCGGCTTCGTGATGCTAGGCAAGACTTTCAAGGGGCTGACCGACGAAGTGCTGCGCTGGCAAACCCAGCGCCTCCAAGAGCTCGCGACGGAGCGGGGCGATGGGTTCGTGCGCGTGCGCCCGGAGCTCGTGGTCGAAATTGCCTTCGACGGCCTGCAGCGCAGCCCGGTTTACGCAGGCGGCATGGCGCTGCGCTTCGCGCGAGTTCGCCGCTACCGCGACGACAAGTCGGCCGCGGAGGCGGACACGATCGAATTCGTGCGCTCGCTGTATCAGCGCGGACTGGGCGACGGCGAGGGGCCCGAAGGGGGTCAGGGCGATGGCACCGACGCCGCCGAGGGCGACGAAGGCGACGAGGGCCGCGACGACTGAGCCTCAGCGCTTCGGACGATGTCCGAACTCCGCCAGGCGAACTCCGCCACCGGCGTCGAAGCGCACGCCTTCCTTCTCGAGCAGCGCGCGCTGCTCCGCCTTGCCGCGCGAGTCGCGGATGGTGATGTGCGCGGCGCGAGGGCTCCTGCGTCCCAGCACCCGCTGCCAAGGCACCTCGCGCCCGAGAGCGCGCATCGCGTAGCCGACCGCGCGCGCGGCGCCGGGCATGCCGGCCGCCACCGCCACGTCTCCGTAGGTCATGACCTTGCCTCGCGGAATCTTCGCGACGACCCGCCGGATCCGGTCGAAGGAGGAGCGGTGCGCCTTCGCGGAGCCAGACGTGGGCCTCTTCTCTTTGAGCGGCACGACCTGATGTTCGAGGCGTCCCCGGCGCTGGTCAACCGCGAGCACTGGCCCAGCGTTCGGCCGGGCCTGACGTCACCAGCGTTGCTGGACTTAAGCTCGGCAGCCTAGCGTGCGTACTCGTGCAGATGAGGATTCGCGTCAGCGCTTGGCTCGGCTGGGGGTTGGGATTGGGTGCCGCTGCGATGGTGCGTCCCGCGGGCGCTACAGCCGGCACGCACCCGCTCTCGGTGTCGACCTACGACACCCGCGCCTCGAGCATCGTCGTTGGCTACAAGCACGGCTTCAGCGACGCGGGGAGCTTCAACACCTTCAGCTATAATGCGAATTTCACCTCGACGACGGGGCGGCTGAGCGCGCAGTTCGGTATCCACTACGTCAACTTCAAGGAAGCTGGCGCAGACACGCGCGCGCACGGCGTGGCCGGCAGCGGCGTGGGCGTGCTCGTGTTCCCGGTCGCCGGACGCTATGAGAATGGAGTCCCCAAGGCTGGTATCGCGCTCCACCTCGGCGGCGTGCCCACCGCGTACGTCAGCGGTGAGCGCAATTTCTTGACGCTGCCGCTCGTCGCTGGCTTCGGCGTCCCGCTCTCACCGACGAAGTTTCTCACGTTCACGCCTTGGTACGAGCTGGCGGCGAGCGTGAACGTCGACACCATCGTTCGCCCCGAAGGGGTCACCATCAGCGACCAAGACGTGATCGTCAACCCTGAGACGCGCATGGTCTCACTCCGCGAGGGTGCAGTCGAAGACGCGATCGCGAAGGGCGTCACCATCGACGTCGGCGTTTCGGTGCCGATGCGCGTCGGGCTCGAAGCGTCGCTACATCTCGGCAAGACCGTCGACTTCAATCTGTACGGCGCGCTCTCCTCTCTCGGTGGCGCGTTTTCCGGCGATAAAGTCACGACCGTTGGCGGCGCGCTGGTGATTCGTTGGGACGACATCGTCCCGGCGGTGCTGCCGAAGCCAGTGTCGGTCGAGCACGAGAGCTGCGAAACCGCCGAGCGCCGCTTCCGCGCGTGCCCGATCTCACGCGAGTGGCTATCCCCCGAGCAACGCGGACAGGCGGCGCCGCCCGAGGCCACGGCCCCGGCCAATACCCCGGCCGCCCCGCCGCCCGCGCCGCCGCCGATCACGCCAACGCCCGCGGCCCCCGCTGCCGAGCCCGCCCCCACGGACGCCACGGAGCCCGCTCCCGCTCCCGCGGACGCGGACGCGGCGGGCGGCGGTAGCTTTCCGGCGCCGTGAGCCGATTCGACGCGAGCGCGCGACGCTGAGGGGGTCGCCTGAGCGCTCACGCAGCGCTCAGCGCGCGCCTTCGAGCTCGCGCTTCAACGAGCGATCGAACAAAAAGGTTCCGAACGGCACGATCGAGCTCACGAGCGCCGTCATCCACCGCTTCGCGGACCATTCGCGCTCGACGGTGACGCGAAACAGCGTCCACAGGAAGGCGACGAACAGCAGGCCGTGCAGGCTGCCGACGATGCGCACGGCGAGCGGCAAGCCGGCCCAATACTTGAGTGGCATGGCCACGAACAGCAGCAGCACGAACGACAGCCCTTCCACGAACGCCACCCAGCGAAACTGTTTCAACTCGGTCATCGAGCCAGCCATAGCGCTACCGCGAGCCCGCTGCCGTCAAGAAATGTCATGCCGGTCAGCCGCTAGCCGTCGCGCGCGAGCTCCGCGCAAAAATGGGCACAAAGTGACACATACGCGCGCTGGGCCGACGAGCGATGCAAGCCGCGCACGCGCGCTGCGGCCGCGAGGTTGAGCTCATCGCTCGCGGCAAAGAACCCGCTCGCCTCAGCGGCGAGCTTCATCGCCGCCAGCCACTGCCGCTGCGGGCGGCTGAGCGTCGACTCCGCGCGCGCGCACGCGCGATCACGCTGGCGCTCGGCTTGAAGCTCGGCCAGCTGCTCTTCTTGGCTGGAAGCTCGCTCGGCCAGCCGCAGCTCACCAAAATCCACTGGCGTGACGGCGAGCCGGAAGCGGCGACGTAGCGACGAAAGCTCACGCCGCACGTGCTCGAACGCGGCGTCACGCCGCAGAAGCAGGCTCGGCTCTGCGCGCGCGGCTTCGAACAGCGCGAGCAGGAGAGCATCCCGCACCTCCTCGTCGGACATGCCGCGCACCCGCCAGCGCGCCGGGTGCGCGCGCTGCAGGCGCTTCAAACCGCGCTGCCAACCATCGAGAAAACGGACCAGCGTCGAGTCGCGCATCGAGGTGAAAGTCGCTGCCATGAGCACTAGGCGCGAGGTGGGCACGATTGTTGCGCTTTTTTGTGCCCGCGCCAGCATTTTGGCTCCGGACGCAACATTTGCCGCCTCCGCGCCCTTCCGCGGATGCTCGCATCGCCCTTTCGTTCCGACTGCACGCGCTGCGCGGCGCTGTGCTGTCTCCTGCTCGCGTTCGATCGCTCGGAGCTCTTCGCGCTCGACAAGCCCGCGCTCGTACCTTGCATGCATCTTCGCCGTCACGCCTGCCGGATCCACCAGGGCCTTTCCGAGCAGGGCTTTGCCGGGTGCGCGGCGTACGATTGCTACGGAGCAGGGCCGCGCGTCGTGCACGAGCTCTTCGGAGGGCGTTCGTGGCGAGACGACGCCTCGCTCGTCTCGCCGATGGCGCGGGCGTTCTCCGCGATGCGCTCGCTGCAGGAGCTCCGGCTGCTGCTCGAAACGGCGCGCCAGCTGCCGCTCGATAGCCAACAAAGCGCGCGACTGGATGAGCTTTCGAGCTTGCTCGTTCCTCGCGAAGGCTGGCCGCTCGCGAGCTTGCAGGATTTCGAGCGAAGCTCTCTCGCGCGCGAGGTCGCCGACTTCTTGCGCAGCCTGCGCGGCCGCGTGACCCCGGCGGCGCGCCGCAGGCTGCCGCTGTTTTCGAGCGAGCACCCTGCCGTTCGGGGCGAGACTTGACGGCCGCCGCTACTCGGGAAATCGTGCCCACCTCGATGCGGTGGATCGGACGAGCGCTGGGGGCGTGCACTTTATCGTTGGGAGCGCTGGGATGCGCCGCGAAGGCAACGGAGCCCGCCCGCGCGGCCGAGCCGCGGGCGGCCAGCGTGGCCTCGCCGCGGGCCGCGGCGCTCCCGCTTGCCACCGTCGCTTCAGCTGTGACTCGGCCGACGACGCCCGCCGACCGCCATCGACCGTTGCTCGATAGCGCGCTGCTCGGGGAGCTCGAGCTGGCAGGCCTCGAGCCAGGCGCCTACCCGCGACTGGAAGAGCTCAGCGCCCGTCAGCGTTTGCCCGTGATGGAGGCGTTCACGAAGGCGCTGGGCACGACGTGCACTGGCTGCCACGTGAGCGAGCGAGACTACGCCGCCGAGACCGCTGCCAAGCAGCTGACGCGCCACATGTGGAACGATTTCACCGCGCCGCTACGGCTCGACGGCAAGCAGTTGTTCTGCGACTCGTGCCACCAAGGCAGCGCAGCCACCTTGCACCGCGCAGACCGTGCCGGAGTGAGCGCGTTCATGAAAGAACAATTCGCGGCTCGGCTGGCGACGAGCGCAGGCAAGGTCACGTGCGAGACGTGTCACGGCACACCCTTCGAGCCGCACGTGTTCGAGCGGCGCTGGGGAGTGAAGGGCTGAGGCATGCGCGTTCGAGCGCTCGCGGTGATGACTGCCCTCGCCTGCCTGCTCGCGGTGTCGTGCCGCTGCGAGCGTGACGACGCTACAGCGCCCGCAACATCCGCCAGCGTCGTCAATGGCTCTCCACTCCCCAACGCCAGCTCCAGCTCCGCTCCCGCGCCGACGCCCGACCTGCCCGCCCACACGCTGACGGGCGCGGCGCTCGCGCTCTCACCGGACGAGAGCCGCTTGTTCGTCGTCGACGAAGACCACCAAGCGCTGCGGGTCACCCCGCTCCCGCTGACGGAAGCCAGCTCGAGCAGCGTGGCCCTGCCAGGCGCGCCGGCGCAGATCGTAGTCACCGGTTCACGGCTGTTCGTTACCATCCGTCGACCGAGCCTGCTCTGGGTGGGTGAAGCGACGGGCGAGCGCGTCGAGGAGCGCGCTCGCGTCGTCTTACCCGACGATGCATGGGGCATCGCGCTCACGCCCGACGTCAAGCGCGCGCTGATCACCAGCGCTTGGAGCAGCCGAGCCTCGCTCGTGGACTTGGAGGCGATGAAAGTGTCGTGGTCGCTGCCGCTGCGCCGCGAGCCGCGCGGCGTCGTGATTAGCTCTACCGGCCGTGCGTACGTGAGCCATCTCGTCGGCGCCGCGCTCACCGAGCTCGACCTCGACGCGGAGCGCGTAGCGCCCGTCAGGGTCGAGCTACCGGCCTCGCCGCTGCGCGCTGCGGGAGCGAAGCTCAGCGCCTCGCTCGGCTACGCGCTCGCCTTCGACGAGGGACAGCAGCGGCTGTTCGCGGCGCGCCACGCGCTCGGTGCGCGCGGGAAGAACGCTTGGTTCGGCGCCGGCACCGTGGACGTTTGGCTGACGGCTACGCGCGAGCCGCTGGCTCCACCGGGCACCGAGCGACCGCCGGGAGCGCGCTCACAGCTGGCGCAAGAGCTGATTTCTGGCGGGGATGCGGACTTGGTCGGGAGCAGCCTCACGCCGTTCACGCAGCCGCGCGCCCTCGTCTATCGCAAGCGCAGCCACACGTTGTTGGTCGCGGGCGAAGGCGACGACCGCGTCGCCGAGCTCGACGCCTTCGCGGTCGATCCGACGCTCGCGGTGCTGCGTTCGTACGCGGTGGGCGCAAATTACCACCCGACCATCCACGTTCCGATGGAGGGCGGCGCGCCCGCAGGGCTCGCGCTCACTCGCGACGAGAGCACGCTCTACGTCTATTGCCGCTCGACGAACGACGTCGTTCGTCTCCCGCTCGACGAACGTGGAAGTCCGCCGGCAGCGGGAGCGAGCTCGCGCGCTCGACTGGCGCTCGCGGCGGACGCGCTCGGTCCAGGCGGCGCCACCGGTCGCAAGCTCTTCTACAACTCGACCGATCACGTCACGAGCGGCGGGCTGGCGTGCTCGGGGTGTCACCCAGAGGGTCGCGACGACGGGCACGTTTGGCACGAAGCCACCTTCACGACCGAGGACGGCGACACCACCACGTTCGTCGGCGCGGCCCACAACATCCCGCCCGAGGCCCACACTCAGGGCTTTCCGCGCCGGACGCCGATGCTCGCCGGCCGCGTCGACGCGGAAGGCCCTTACGGCTGGCACGCCGAGAGCCCGACGATCCGCGATCGCGAGGCGCGCGGGTTCGGTCTGCACCGCTGGGGCGCCGTGCCCGCGCGTCCTGTCGAAGAGGTCGAGACGCGCGCCAAGGCGCTGGCTGACTTCCTGCGGCGCGGGCTGGTTCCGCCAGCTCTGCCGAGCGCCGAAGGCGCGACGGATGAAGAGCGCGAGTCGGTGCGGCGGGGGCAGGCGCTGTTCGTGAGCAAGGCCGTGGGCTGCGCCGAATGCCACGTCCCCGCGACGAGCTATACGACTCGCCAAGCCTACCCGCTACCACCACTACCGCCGCGCGCGGGCTTCGACGCCGAGCCCGACACCAAATTCAAGATCCCGTCGCTGTCGTTCCTCGCTGGGCGAGCGCCGTACTTTCACGATGGCAGCGCGGCCACGCTCGAGCAGCTGATCGAAAGAAACGGCGTTCGCATGGGCAAGACCGCGCAGCTCAGCGCGGCAGAGCGAGCCGATCTCGTCGCGTTCTTGAAGACGCTGTAAGATGTCATGAAGACCTCACTCCTCATCGCAGCGACCTCACTCTGCTCATTGACGCGCCTCGCCGACGGCGCAGCAACGGAGGCGCGCAGCCCCTGGCCCACGGATCGCACTCCGGCGCCACCCGTCGCTGCCTGGCAAGCAGTGACGCAGGTGGGCTTCGGCACCATCCAGGGCGAGAAGGCCCTCAGCTGCGAGTACCGGCTGATCGCGGAGTGGCTCCGCGTGCGCTGTCCCCAGCTGAAGACGGCGGCCATCACCCAGCTCGGCGGCACCCGCAGCGACGTGCGCTATGCCATCGAGCCGCCCGGCGTCGATCGTGTGCCGGGCGCCGGAGAGCTGACGTTTCCGGTGAGGCCCGGGGAACGGCGCGTGTTCATGTTCTGGACTCTGGGCCCCGGCTACGACGGTCCGCTCACGGTGGTGCCGGCGCTCGTGGTGCAGAGTCACTGGCTCTCCGGGGAAGAGCCGCGCATCACCGTCACCGACGCGCTGCACGAGCCGGTCGCGACCAAGACTCACCCTCGCGTCAACCACTGAAGGAACCCGATCATGCGCGCCGCTCCGCTCACCTCGTTGCTTCTGCTCGCCCTGCTTTCGCACTTGGCTTGCGGCTCACCCAACGCGCCGACCACGGTCGCGACACCCGCGCGCGTGGAAAGCGCCGACAGCGCCGTCACGTCGACGCCGGCGCCGCTCGCGAGCGCTGCGCCCTCCACGGCACCATCAGCGTCGGCGTCACTCGCGACCCCAGCGGCGCCCGCGCCGCCATCGGCGCCCGCGGAGCCGCCCGCACGCTGCCCCGACGAAATGACCTTCGTCGCGGGCGGTGAGTTCAAGCCACCGTGGAGCCCTCGACGCGTCACGGCGCCCGACCTGTGCGTCGATACGACCGAGACGACCGCTCGAGCGTACGCCGAGTGCGCCGACGCCGGAGCCTGCACCACCCATCACGTGGATTGCGCCGCCCAATCGACCTTTGGCAAGCCCGAGACGCTGGACTACCCCATGGTGTGCGTCGATTTCGCGCAGGCCAGCGCCTACTGCGAGTATCGCCAGAAGCGGCTACCGACGATCGCCGAGTGGGAGTGGGCTGCGCGCGGCGGCGCCGAGGCACGACCGTTCCCGTGGGGCGACGCGCCGCCGAAAGATCAGCTGTGCTGGGCGGGCGCGCAGAAGCAGAGCATGGCGTGCCAGGTCGGCAGCCACCCCGCCGGGGACAGCGCCCACGGCTTGAAAGACATGTCGGGCAACGTGCTGGAGTTTACGACGACCGAGAACGATGCGCACAGCGACGTTCGCATCGCGCGGGGTGGCAGCTGGCGCGACGGGGCGCCGGCGCTCGTGAAGAACTCGCGCGTCGGCGGCTTCGGTCTGACCTACCGCTGCGCCTTCCTCGGCATCCGCTGCGTGCAAGAACCCAATCCGTCGCCGTGACGGCGGCGCGTCGATCACGGCGGTGCAGCGCTGGATTTTCCGCTCAGCGTGGCGACCGCGAGGTGACTGGCTTCGAGCTTGGCGGCCGCGTCTTTCACCGCGCCCGTGCCGGTAGCGGGCGTGACGGTGAGGGTGCCCGTGGCGAGCGCGTACACCTTGAGCTCGTAGGTGTGCGTCTCGCTACCGCCGCCGAAGTTCGGGCACGGCCCGAGGTAGGCGCGGTTCTGCGTGGCGCCGATGCTGGCCGCGTCTTTGAAGCCCGCCGGTAGGCTCAGCTCATCCGCGGGAATGTTCCACAGCACCCAGTGATACCCGAGGTCACTCGGGGGCGTGCCTCCGACGAGGGTGACGTCGATGAACGTGATCGCGTAGCTCTTCGTGCCCGCCGGCCCGGCCGTCCATTTCAGCTCGGGCGCGAGGCTGCCTTCGAAGCCAGCCGCCGAGCAGGTGTGTTTGCCCGCGAACGTCGCGCCTTCGCTGAGCTCGGGGCTCGTGAGCGTGAAGCTACCGGCGCCGCCGCCCGCGCTACCGCCACTGACTCCGCCGCCGCTCGCTCCAGCGGTAGCTGCGCCCCCGTTGCCGCCCGCGCCGCCTTGCCCGGCTGCGCTGCCACCGCTGCCCGCGCTCGCGCCGGCCTGGCCGTCGCCGCCGCTTCCGCCATTCATCGCTCCGGTGCCGCTCGCCCCGCCACCGCCGCTCGCCCCACCGCCCCCGCTCGTCTGGCCGGCGCTGCCGGCCGTGGCAGCCCCCGCCCCCGCCGTGTCGGGGCTACCGCTCGGGTCGTCGCTACTCGAGCAGCCGCTGTAAAGACTCAACAGGAAGCCCGCGAGGATCACTCGCGACGACACACGGACGCGCATGTGGCGAGCGGAGTGCAGAAGCCGTCGAGACGGCTCAACTATTTTTCGAATCACGGATCTCACGTTGCGCGACTTCGCTCCACGCGCTACGCGCAGTGCACGAGCGCAGACGACACGTCAGTGAGCGCTCGGCACCGGAATGGCTATGAATCTCAATGGGTCGCTGCGCGGGTTGATAACGGTTTCTCTCGTCGTGCTCGTCACGGCGTGTGGGCCGAGCGAGGGGGATCCCAGCGCGAATCAGGGCGGGGCCGCTAACGCCGGCGCCGGCAATGGCTCGGGCGGCAGCAGCGGCGGGGCGAACGCGGGTTCACCATCTGGGGGCGTCGCCGGCAGCGGCGTTGGCGGCAGCGGCGTCGCTGGTGCGGCCGGCAGCGACGCGACGGGCGGCGCGGGCGCCGCAGCTGGCACGACGAGCGCGGGCGGTGACAGCGGTGCGGGCGGCACCAGCGCGACGGGCGGCACCGGCGCGACCGGCGGCTCCGGCAACGGCAACGGCACCAAAAACCTATTTACCGAGCTGTCTGGAAAAACCCAGCAAGAAGTCGATGAAAAGGTGAGCACCGCGGTCAAACGCTTCTTCGGCGTGGGCACGGGAGAAGCCACGACACCCACCGAGGGCACTGGCTACCGTTGCTACTACGAGCTCCCGAACGACCCGTCGATGGCGTTCATCTGGGCCGCCGACTCGAACGACATCCGCAGCGAAGGCATGTCGTACGGCATGATGATCGCCGTCCAGATGGACATGAAAGCGGAGTTCGACAAGCTCTGGAAGTTCTCGAAGACGCACATGCAATACCCGGCGAACACGCCGACCAGCGCGTGGAAGTACTACTTCCGCTGGCAAGGCACCGTCAGCGGCAGCAGCGTATCGTTTGGAGCCACTACCGTACCGGCGCCCGATGGCGACGAGTACTTCGCCGCCGCCCTCTACCTCGCCGATCAGCGCTGGGGCAGCGCCGGCGCCGTCAACTACAAGCAGGAAGCCGACAACATCGCGACGGCGATGCTGCACAACACCGCTGCCGACAACCGCTTCCCCATCATTCACTCCACGCAAAACATGGTGGTGTTCGTGCCCTACGGCAATTCGAACGGCTTCACCGATCCGAGCTACCACTTGCCGGGTTTTTACGAGCTTTTCGCGTCACTCGGCCCTGCCTCCGACACCGCCAAATGGAAGAGCGTCGCGGCCACGAGCCGTAAGTACCTCGTCACCTCGGCCCACGGCACCACCGGTCTGCACCCCGACTACGCCACCTTCGCGGGCGCTCCCACGACCGGCTCGGCCGGCGACGGCCACGACCAGTTCAAGTACGACGCTTGGCGCGTCGTCATGAACATGGCCATCGACTACGCCTGGTTCAGTCAAGACGCCGGGTTGAAGACGCAGATCGAAAAATACCACACCTTCTTCACCAGCCACCTCGGGACGAACAACGTCACGAACGCGCTGTTCCACGTCGACGGCAGCATGCCCTCAGGCGGCGGCTCGACCGCTCTCACCGCCACCCTGGCCGCGGGTGCGCTCGTCTCCACGGCCGCGAACCGCAAGACCTACGTCGACAACCTCTGGAACGTGCCGCAGCAGAGCGGGCTCTACCGTTACTATCAGGAGAGCGTCTACCTCCTCGGCTTGCTCGCGGTGGCCGGAAAGTTCAACTACGCGTTCTGAGCACGAAATCGGTGATCAACCCGGCCGGTCGCGGGAATGTAGCGGCATGCCGATTCTTGGCGACTCGCAAACGAGCTGGCTGCTAGCGCTAGCCCTCGGCTCGGTCGCGTGCACCGTCAACGTGGCTGATCCCGGCGTCGAAGCCGGCGGACAGAGCGCCAGCGGCGGCGCGGGCGCTCTGGCCGGAGGCTCCGGAATCGCCGGCGGTGGACAGCCGACGTCAGGCGGCGGCGGCGGCGGCGCAGGCGGCGGCGGCGCCGGCAACGGTGGCACCGGGGGAGGCGGCACCAGCGCGGCGGGCGCGGCTACTGGCGGCGCTGGCGGCATCGCTGCAAGCGGCGGCGCTGCCGGAGCTGGCGGCGGGAGCGCAGGCGGAGGCGTGGGAGGTGGCGGCAGCGGTGGCACTGCGCCCGCCGCTGCATCGGGCCTGCCTGTGCCGCCCGGTCCCGCGAACGTCCCGAAGCCGAACGGCGCGCCCGGCGGATTGACGGTGGTGGACTGGGCCGGCTTCAAGGCAGCGGTGAGTTACACCTTCGACGACTCGAACTCGTCACAGATCTCGCATTACGATCAGCTCGCCGCGCTGGGCGTGCGCTTCACATTCTACCTGCAGACGGGCAAGAGCGAGTCGACGAACGCAGTGTGGGCCAAGGCCGCCGCCGCGGGCCATGAGCTCGGCAACCATTCGAAGAGCCACTCGAGCAACGCGACCGGGGAAGACGTCGACGCCGCCACCCAGTTCATCGAAAGTCGGTTCGGGGTCAAGGTGTGGACGATGGCGGCTCCGAACGGCGCCGCCGGTTACACGAACGTCGCCAAAACGCGCTTTCTGATCAACCGCGGCGTCGCCAATGGCCTGATCGGCCCCAACGACAACACCGACCCGTTCACCTTGTTTTGCTACATTCCGCCGACCGGCGCGCAGAAGGCAGCGTTCGACGCGCAAGTCAACGACGCGCGCAGCGCAGGCAAGTGGCGCGTCGTGTTGGTGCACGGCTTCAGCGGCGGCAGCGACGGCGCGTATCAACCAGTCGCCTTCGATCAGTTCAGCAGCAGCGTGACGGCGGCCAAGGCGCTGGGCGACGTTTGGATCGATAGCGTGGTCAACATCGGCGCCTACTGGCGCGGTCAGAAGGCGTTCTCTCAAGTCATGCCAACCAGCGCGGGCGGCGAGCAGACCTGGACCTGGAAGCTGCCTGACCACTTCCCACCCGGCAAATACCTGCGCGTGAAGGTCACCGGCGGCACGCTGAAGCAAAAGGGCGCAGCCCTGCCGTGGGATCCGCACGGCTACTACGAGTTGGCGCTCGACGACGGCTCCGTCACGTTGGGACCGTAGCGGCGTCAAGGCCCCCAGCCGGCCAGGCGAGAAACGGCGCGCGGAGATTTGGGTACGGTTGGCTCAGCGGATCGAAGCCACGAGCGCCGCGCCTCGAGCGTACAGGTGCTCGACGAACACCGCCGATTGCTCGGGGTTCGAGGCGATGAGCGCCGCGGCCGCGGCCGCCAACAGCGCCGCCGCGACCATCAGCGCCACCGGCGGGCGCGCGCGCGGCGGACGCAGCGTCGGCACCAAAGAGCGCGGCGTCGCATCCCAATCGGAAGGCGCGGACAAGCTCGGCGACAGCACGACCGCCGACTGCGTGTGCCCTTCGCGAGCCGACTCGGACGACTCGGCGGTCGGCGCGCGCGGCTCGGCAGACGGCGCGCGCGGCTCGCCGGTCGGCGCGCGCGGCTCGCCGGTCGGCGCGGGAGCTGCCGGAGCCGCCATGCTACGGGCTACGTCGAGCAGCGCGCGGGGGCGATCGCTACGGCGCAGGCGTGGATCGCTCAAGTCCGGCTTGGCGATGAACGTCGCATCCTCGTCCCTGTCCTCCGCTTGAAACGCATACGGCGTGGCGGCCCGGGCGGAGAAGCCGTTGCCCCGTGCCGCCCCCGAGCGGCCGGTCGCCTTCCAGAGCAGCGTGGCGTCGTCGCTCTCGTCGTGCGACAGCGGCAGCTGGGGTACGCTGAGCTCGGGACCAAGCTTCGACATGTCGCGCGGGATGCGCGCCGGTGCTGGGATCTTGAGCGGAGCGGTCATGGCAGCCTCCGTGATGCGGGCCTGAGTCATTCACTAAGCAGCTCGCGTGCCATCGCCGTGCGGCGCCGCGCGCTCCCGGAATCGCAGACTTGGCGCGCGCTGCACGCGCTTGGTTTGCACAGCATGTGAACTGTGCAGCTCCGCTTGCACATCGTGCGCAGCCGCGCGCCTCGGCGCTTGCCGTTTGCACAACGGGCCCTGACCGGCCTCCCGGCGTGTAGTAGGATCTGCGCATTTGTTGCGAAACGCTCGTGACGCAAAGCAGCGTAAAAAGCGCGGTTTGACTCCATGGGTCGCGCTGGCAGAGTCGCGCCGTTCGAGCGGCTCGGGCTGCTCGCCGACCGACTGAAATGACGAGAGTAGCCGTTTTTGGTTGGGGCCTCGTCGCCCCTGGAGCCGCCGACATCCAAGAATTCGAGGCGGGCCTACGCGCTCTCGGCGGCGCCTCCCACCTCGAGCCTTTCGACGGTTTTGGCCCCGACACCTTCCTCGTCGGCCGCCCTCGACTGGACTTCAAGGCCTACGAAGGCTGGATCGCGGAGCGGTTCCCGCCGAGCCGCTACAAGCAGCTGACTGACAAGCTCGACGAAACCTCGCTCTACGCGATCGCGTCGTTCATCCAAGCGCTCCAGCAGAACCCAGGCATCGAGCGGGCTCTGCAAGAGCTCGGCACGCAAGCGCACGTGTATGTCGGCAACGCGCTCGGCGCCTATCCGACCATCTACGGCTCCGCCGTCGAGCTGTACCGCGCTCAACGCCGTTGGAATCGCTTTTGGTCTCACCCCGAGCGCAACGCCGCCCACGCCGAGTACCGCGCGCGGGGCGGCGACGTGCCGTTGACCGATCCCGCTACCCTCTCCGATCCCGACGCGCGCGAGCAGGCCGAGGACGCCTGGTTCGCGCACTGGGCCGCGAAGTCCGACGGGCTGCGTCAATATTTGAAAGAGCTGAGCGTGATCGAGAGCCCCGCCGTCGAGGGCGACGTGACGGCGGGGAAGATGAAGCTGCTGCGCGACAAGCGGCGAGCTTTATCGGCCCTCGAGCAGAAATGGGGCTCGCCACCGGCGCCCTGGGATCGAGTGTCGCCGAACGTGCTTTGGAACATCGCCAACATGCCGGCCTCGCAAATCTCGATGCTCGGCAAAATCAGCGGTCTTGCGTTCTCTCCCGTAGCCGCCTGCTCGACGTTCGGCGTGGCGCTCAAGCTCGGCATCGACGCGATCGAGCGCGGCGAGGCGAAGCTGGTGGTGCTGGGCAGCGCTGACCCGCCGCCTCACCCGCTATGCGTCGGCGCTTTCTACGGCGCGCGCGTGCTGGCTGCCGATGGCGCGCTCTCCAAGCCGCTGACGGGCTTGAAAGGTACGCACGTGGCGGGCGGCGGCTGCGTCTGGATCATCGGCGATCTCGAGTACGGGCAGCGGCTGGGGTTTCGACCGCTCGGCATCGAGCCGCTGGCAGTGGGAGTCTCTTCGGACGCCGACCACATCATCACTCCGTCGGAGGAAGGGCCGCGCACCGCGATACGCCAGGCGCTCGAGGCAGCGCGCGTGGCGCCGAGCGAGGTCGCGACGTGGGACCTGCACGCTACGGCTACGCCCGGTGACTACCAAGAGCTTCAGAACCTGCGCAGCGTCGTGCCGAGGGAGGCCGCCGTGACCGCGCGCAAGGGCTCGTTCGGGCACGGCATGGGCGTCGGTGGCGGCTGGGAGCTCACGGCGCAATACCTGGGCCTCGCCGAGGGACGGGTGTACGGCACTGGCCTCCAGGCGAGCGAGATGAACGAGGCCATCCGTGAGCTCGGGCAAACGCTCGTGCTCGACCAAGCCTTGACCCTCGACGAGCCCGCAGCCGCCGTCGCCGGCAAGCTCAGCATGGGCGTGGGGGGCGTGAACGCCTGCGTCGTCTCGCGCGCGTTCGAGCCCGGAATCAGCGATCGAACGCGGGACCGCTGACGACGACGCCAGAGCTCGGGTCACCCGCGTCGGCCGGCGTCACCTGAGTCCGGCGTCACCTGAGCCCGGCGTCACTCACGCGGCGTCGAGCGGCCAAGGCGCAGAGCGGGGCCCGGCCGCCCAGTTGTCGTGACGACCATCCCAGTGCACGAGCTCGGCGCGAGTAACATCGAAGTCGTCGATGCAGTTCAGGTTTACGGACACGAAATCGCCACCAAGCACCTCGAGGTGCCCTTCCCCGAAGCAATAGACGTGGCAGCGCGCGCAGAAGTAGCGGCTTCCAATCTCGGGCGTGCGCGTGAACGACGCCAAGGCCGACTTCGGACCGAGCAGCTGGAACGCGCTCGGCTTCACGACGGCGCCCGTGGCACCGAGCTTGGTGCACAGCGTGCAGTTGCAGCGCGAGCCCTTGGAGGCGTCGAGCGCCACCTCGAATCGAACGTCGCCGCAAAGACAGGCGCCGCGGTGCTGCTTGATGTCGCTCTTCACGTTGCTCTCGATGTCGCTTTTCATGCCCCCAGACGGCCGCAGGCCCACGACAGCCCTATGTCAGCAATTTGACAGCGACACCAGTCGTCGCGCCCCTCCCACGGAATCGAGCGAATTTCCCCCTATCTCGCCGACTTCGTCCCGGATGCCGGCGCCCGGTAGTATAATGCTGCTCGATGGCCACTGGGGATGACGCGCTCGAGCGCGAAGTGGTGGCGCTGCGCGCCAGAGTCGCCGAGCTGCACCGCGCCGCCGCGCGCTACGAGGAGGTCGACGGCACCTCCCTCGCAGAGCGAGAGGAGCTGCTCAACGAAGCCGAGCGCGTGGCGCACCTCGGCACTTGGACGTGGGACATGGAGAGCGGGCGCGTCACCTGGTCGGACGAGATGTACCGAATCCTCGGCTCGAAGCCCGGGGAGGCCAAGCCCTCCGTCGAGGCGTTCTTCGCCGCCGTGCACCCGGCGGATCGCGCGCGCGCACGAGCCATGTCCGTGCAAGGCATCAAAGACGGAGTGTTGCCGCTGGTCGACTGCCGCATCGTGCGACCCGACGGCTCGATTCGACACACCACCGCGTCGGGTCTCTACCTGTTCGACGCGACGGGCGCGCCTCGGCGCGTCGTCGGCGCCGTGCTCGATCGCACCGAGAGCCTCGAGGCGGAGGCGGCGCTACGCCGCACGCTCAATCTGTTGGAGGAGGCTCAACGCTCCGCCAAGCTGGGCAGCTGGCGCTTCGTGCCCGCGACGGGTGAGCTCGAGTGGTCGAGGGAGTTTCGTCGCATCGCCGGACTGCCCGAAGACTCGAGCCCGAGCGTCGAGGCCTTCTTCGAGCGCATCGCTCCCGCCGATAGGGAGCGTTTTGGCGCGGCGTACGAGCGGATCCTCGCCGAGCCCAGCGGCGGCGAGCTCCACGGCCAACTGCTAAGAGACGGCGAGACGCGGCACGTGCGCTTGAACGCGCTGCTCACGAGCGGCGCCGACGGGCGCCAAGAGCTGCGCGGCACCATGCTCGACGTGACGGAACAAATTCGTATGCGCGAAGAGCTGGCTCATGGCCAGAAGATGGAAGCGGTGGGTCGACTAGCGGGCGGCATCGCGCACGATTTCAACAACCTGCTCACGGTCGTCACCGGTAACCTCGAGCTGCTGTCGGAGCGGATACCCGACGCGCCCGAGCTCGAGGACTCACTGCGTGCGCTGGCGTCGGCGGCGGGCTTGACCCGCCGGCTGCTGGCGTTCGGGCGTAAAGCCCAGCTGTCGCTCAAGCTCGTGCAGCCGAACGAGCTCGTCCGCTCGACCATGACGCTGATGACCCGCCTCGTCGGCGACGAAGTGCGGCTAGAGACCGACCTCGCTCCGCACCTACCGCTGCTGCGCGTGGATCCGCTCGAGATCGAGCGAGCGCTCGTCAACCTGGTCGTGAACGCGCGAGACGTGATGCCTTACGGCGGCGTGGTGCGCATCTCGACGCGCGAGCGGCGACTCTCCGGCGAGCGCTTCGTCGAGGTCGCGGTGGAGGACGAGGGGCCCGGCATCAGCGAGGCTGATCTTCCCCACATCTTCGAGCCGTTCTACACGACGCGCAGCCACGCGGGCGGCACGGGCCTGGGGCTCGCGACCGTGCTCGGGACGGCAGAGCAACACGGCGGTACGGTGCGCGTCGACACGCGGCCGAAAGGCGGCTCCGTGTTCATGATGCTGCTGCCGGCGACCGCCTCGCGCAGCGAGCCCCCAAGTCCTGCGCCGACGGCGGAGCGCGCGCGAGACACGACGCGGCCGCTGAGCGTGATGATCATCGACGACGAGCCGATGGTGGGTGAGGTCACCAAGCGCATGCTCGCATCTCGCGGGCACGCCGTGACGATGGCCAGCCAACCGGAAGAGGCGATCCGCCTTTGGGCCGAGCAGGGGCGAGGCATCGACCTCGTGCTCTGTGACGTCGCGATGGCGCAGATGCGAGGGCCGGAGCTGGTCCAGCGCCTCGCGCGAGCAGGGGCGACGCCGCGCGTGCTCTTCATGACTGGCTACAGCGACGAGGCGACGCACTCGCAGCTGGGGTACCCGGTGCTGGCCAAGCCGTTCACCGCCAGCGCCCTGTGGGCTGCCATCGAAGAAGCACTCGGCCGGCGTCTAGGCGCCGGCGGGCAGTTGCGCTCGTGACGTGAAAGCCTGCGAAAAGGCGAGCAAACACACGCCGCACAGAAGGCCGAGTGTAGTGCGCTTTGCCCGCTAGGTCAACAGCCGCCCCTCGCCCGCCGCTACACTTTGCCGTTCTTTTCCGCGATTTCTCGCGCCCGGGGTTCGCCTAACCGCACGGCCGATCTGAACAGCCGTCTACCCGCGCAACAATCACAAACAATTCGAAGCCTCGGCGCCAAGTTTGCTTCATAGTGAATCGATTGCTCGAGCTCATCGCCGAGGTCGCGCGACGACCTCGGCCCCGTGACCTCGCCCCCGTCATTTCAGCGCCCGCCACCGCGCCCGGGCCCAACCCGAAAGGTCCCATGCCGATCTCACTGAACAAGCGCAACAAGGAAAAGGCTCGCCAGGAGAAGCAACAGGACAAGGCCGCGCGCCGAGAGCAGCGCAAGTCCGACCGCAACAACCGCACCCCGAACGCCGCCGGCGAGGATCCCGATATCGCCGGGATCGTGCCCGGGCCGCAACCCATCCCTGAGGAGTTCCTCTGAAGAGCGCCCGCGCCCGCTGAGCGGCCGCAGTAACGCGCCAGACCCAAGGCGGCGCCCAGTCCGGGCAGCCGCCTTTATGCATTTTCACGGCCAGAAACGTCGCTCGTCGTTGCTGCGCGGCCGCGCTCGGTCGGCTATATCGCGCGACTCCATGAGCCTCAGCCTTGCCGGTCGCGCCTGGATCGCACGCTTCAAGCCGCTGCGCGCGCCCGTATCCGTGCACGAACGATTGCACGCCAGCGTCGGCGGGCTCGTGGGCTTACTGGTGACCGCGTTCTGCTTGCGCGCATGCCTCGGCTCGTTCGAGCACGTGCCGCTCTTGATCGCGCCGATCGGCGCCTCGACGGTGCTCGTGTTCGGAGTGCCGGCGAGCCCGCTCGCGCAGCCGTGGCCGGTGGTGGCGGGCAACGTGCTAGCGGCGTTGATCGGCGTGACGGCGGCGCGCTTCATCGATGATGCGTACTGCGCGGGCGCGGTGGCGGTGGCGGCGACGATCGCCGTCACCAGCTTGCTCGGATGCTTGCACCCGCCCGCGGGCGCGGTGGCGCTCACGGCCGTGATCGGCGGCCCCGCCATCACGGAGGCGGGCTATCGCTTCGCGCTCGTGCCGGTGGCGATCAGCTCGCTGCTCTTGGTGGCGGCGGGCATCGTGTTCAACAACTTGGTGCGCCGCAGCTACCCACACGTGGCGACCCTGCCCGTGTCCGCACATGGCACCGCGGACGCTCCGCCCGAGTTTCGGGTCGGCTTCTCCGCCGCCGACATCGACGCGGCGCTGCAGCGCCTGGGGACGCCGCTCGACGTCGAGCGCGAGGATTTGTTCGCCTTGTTCCGCCACGTCGAAGAGGAGGCGCACCGGCGCCTGCACGGCAAGCTGACGTGCGGCGACGTCATGTCGCGCGATCTCGTGACGGCTCACGTCGACGACGAGAGCGACGTGGCCCTCGCTCGGTTACGCGAGCATGCCCTGCGCGTGCTGCCCGTCGTGGACTCGCACGGCGTCGTGCACGGCGCCGTCGACCTCGCTACCCTCGCCGCGTCGCCGAAGACGCACGTCGGCGAGCTGCCTTCCATCGACTTCGAGCGCGCCTTCGAGCACAGCCCCATCAACCAGCTGTTCCACCTGCTCTCGCGGGGCCGCGCGCGCGAAGCGCTGATCGTCGACGCGCGGGGCCGCCTGCTCGGCCTCGTCACCCAAACCGACTTGCTGGCGGTCGTGGGGCGAGTGCAGGTCGCCCAGGGCGCGTCGCGCGCGTCAGTCGCCTGACCTCGACCGGGCCATGCTACGCTGACGGGCGCGGCTGAGGCTGGGGCGAGCATGACGAGCCATCGAGATCGATTCTTGGCGCTGACCGCGTTGCTGCTCGCGGCCTGCGGTCGCACCAGCAGCGATCCGAGCCCTCCCACGGCGCCCGACGCGCCCCCCGGCGACACGCAGGAGCTGGTTCCGGCCGTGCTGCAGCGTCCGGACCTGCGCCGCTACTTCGTCGTCAACGACGAGGCGCGACGTCTGGAGCTCATCGAATTCCAGCGCCCGAGCGCCCCGCGCGTGGTGGATCTCGGGCAGACCGGTTACCGAGCGGCGCGCACGAGCTTTTCACCGAGCGGTCGCCGCTTCGCCTACGGCCTGTCGGCCACGGAGCTCACCCCTGCTCCGTTCAACCAGCTTTGGGTGGCCGATGCAGAGGACGACTTTGCTCCGACGCGCATCGAGGGCGCGAGCCTGAGCGACCCCCTGTTCCAACTCGCCTGGATCGGAGAGCGTGCGCTGCTCACGGTGAACGCCGCGTTGACGGAGGAAGGGCGCGTCTACCGCAGCGCTTATTCCTGGATCGATCTCGATACGCTGGAGGTGACGGAGCTCTCGCGACTTCCGCCGCGAGCGACGGATGGCAGCGGAGCGCAGGCCCCGTCCAGCGTGCTGCTCGAAGCCAACGAAGCGGGTGTGCTCTACGTCGATGAGCGCTGCGATCTGGTCTTTCTCTCCGCCCCGTGGCTATCGCAACGCCTGCTCAACGATTGCCACGCGCGCGCCGAGTGGTCGGGGGACGGCTCCTTCGTGCTCGTGACGAGCGAGGCGGGCCGCGATATTTACGAGCTGGTCGGCACGGAGCTCTGGCCCTCGCCCGAGCTGTCGAGCGCGCTGGCAGCGTTTCCGACCGCCAAGTTCCGCTGGGCTCCGCGGGCGCCGCGCTTCGTCTTGACGGTGGGAGGGGAAGCGCTCGGGGTGCCCGTGGCGGCCCTATCTTACGGCGACGCGAGGGCGCGTACGCTCGTGGCTTTCCCCGACTTGCCCGACGTCAATGACGTGGGTTTGCTCACGGATGACCTGCTCGTCGCTTCCAACTGGTCGGGTGAGCGATACGTCTGGGGCGTGCCCGCCAGCACCTCGAGCGCGACGCCGAGCCTGCGGCCGCTGGGGCTTTCGGACGTGACGGGGGCATCGCTGGTGAGCTCCAGCGACTCGTCGCGGCTCTACTATCCACGCGACCCGCTGCTCACCATCGCGCTCGAGCAGGGCCAACCAGTCGCTCGTGAAGAGCTGTTCGACGCACCGCACCCCGTCGAGCGCGCACAGTTTCGCTTGCTCGACAGCGACGAGGCTGGGCTCTTGACTTTGCACGAAGCCAACCGCGGAGCGCCCGGCGCCGCCGTCGCCAAGACCCATCAATACCTGCTGGGGCTGGGACGCGAGGCCTCCGTCATCGGGCTCGGCAGCTTCGACTTGGCCGTGGGCACGACCGCGGAAGGCATCGCGACCTTCCAGTCCGCGCCTCAGCTCGGAGGCATCTTGTACGTGGGCACGACCGCGGGCGGGCGCTTCGTCGATTGGCTCGGCTTCGACGACATCGGCCGTAAAGCGCGCCTGCTCGAGACGACCGCCGCCAACTTGCACCTGAGCGTCCCGCCCGTCGTGGCGTACGAGTGAGGCTACTTGCCGGAAACGAGCCAGATGCCCGCGTTTTTTCCGTAAGGAATCGCGTAGAGCATCTCATCGTGGGCGACGAGGTAGTCGGACACCCCGTCGTTGATGTCGGCCGTGAAGCGCAGCTCCAGGTTGCGGTAGAGCAAGCGCCCGGTGCGAGTCTCCGGATCGGGATCGGTCACGTAGACGACGCCCGACAACAAAGCCTGCATCGATGACGTGCCGGCCACCACGACGTCCGAAGCCACTGGCGAGAGCTCCGGCAGCTCGAACGGCGCGCGGGGGGACACCGCTTCGATCTGATCGATACCGCCCGTCAGCACCGACAGCCGCCCCAAGCCATCGCCGTTCATGTCGTGAAAGAGCGTCGTCCACTGCAGCGTCGGATCTCGGTACTCGAAGGCTTGCCACGGCACGCCTTCGGCCAGCACCCGCAGGCGGTCGCCGGAGGTGACGGCGAGGCGGCCGACGACGCCGTCGAAATCGATGATGAGCCGATCGGGACGCCACATCGTGCCTTCCGCGAGCACGCGAGTTTCACCGGCCGCGTTCCACCACAAGTAGCGGCCGGTCTCGCCGCTCAGATCGACCAGGGCGTAGCCGTAAGGGTCTTCGCCCTCCGCCTCGACGAGGCGCATGTGCGTGAACGACGAGCGAGCGCCGAGCACGTGCTCATCACCCTGCGGGGTACGCACGAACAGCGAATCCTCCGCGCCCTCCTCCGCGCCGTTCTTCAGGTAAAAGGACCAAAAAGGGTCGGTGAGCGGATCGCGCCCTCGGCTGCCGCGGGCCGGCACCAGCTTCACCCGATACGACGCCGCATCGAACGGCAGCTCGAAGACGTCGCCCGTCGGCTCGTGGATGGTGAGCAAGCGCCCGTCGGAGCACGGCGCGCGCAGGAAGATCCACGTTCCTTCCTGGCTCGCGAGCGAGCACCCTCCGGCGACGAGCAGCTCGCTCTCGAGGGCTCCAGAAGCCGAGCTCACGACGCGATGTGCGCCGCTCTTGTCCGTGTAAAACAGGCTCCGGCCCGCGCGCAGCACGCCATCGACCTCGTCGCCGAAGCTGCCCTGCTCCTTCCAAGCCGAGTCGAACAGCGTGACTTGGCCGCCCGTCCGCACCGCGTACCGACCACCAAAGACGCCGCCCGTCACCGAGCTGACCCCCTCTGCGAGCAGCTTCTTGCTGCCAGACTCGGGCGTCGCCAGCCACAGCTCGTCTGCCGCCCACACCACGACGCTCGTCGGCGTCTCCGCGACGGGAAGGCGGGCCTCTTCGAACGTGAGCGGGAACGTCTGGCAGTCGGCGTCGGCGAAGCGCAGCGTCCCGATCCGCACGTCTTCCTCGAAATAGGACAGCAATGGCGCTTTCCGACTCGCATCGCGCGTCGCGCTAAAGCGCACCACGCCGGCAATTTCACACGGCTGTGGCTCTGCATAGCGCATGGCAAAGAGCTTGCTTGTATCGTCGTCCGCCCCGCGTGCCAGCAAGTACAGCTCTCTACCCCCGATCACGCCGAGGTTCTTGTAGTTGCCGTGCACGACGCGCAGGCCCGGCGACGCGAGGTGCGTGCTCTGCTCGGGAAAGAGCGAATTCCCCGCGTCTTGAAAGCCCTGGACGATGTCGCAACCTGCGAGCGTGATCGACAGCGCGCTCGCGACCAACAGCGGCCAGCGCGAGCCGGCTTGCTCGTGCGGGCGATGCGCTGCGCTCCATTTCGGGTCGTGCGGTGCGAGCTTCATGGTGGTACGAGAGCGTGGCCTTGCGCCGGGGCGCGCTCGGCCAGCCATGGTCAGCCGAGTTAGATCATCGTGGATCGCACTGCTAGCAGTTCTAGCCACGCTTCTAGCGACCGCGCAACTTCGCGCGCAAGCAGCAGGCGCGGCCGAAGCGGAAGAGCCGCGACAATCCGCGCCGAGTCCGCGTCAAGTTGTGCCACCGTCGCCGCTCTCCACGCCGCTCGCTTACCCGGAAGGCGCGAGCGGTGAGGCGACGATCTTGCTCGAGCTCACGATCGACGTCGAGGGGGCGGTGCTGGAGGCGCGCGCTGTCTCGGGCGAAGCGCCGTTCGTAGAGGCCGCGGTCGACGCGGCTCGCCGCTGGCGATTCACGCCTGCCCGGCGCGATGGCAAGCCCGTGGCCGCGCGCATTCGTTACGCCGTGGAATTTTCGCCGCCGGCGGCCGAGCCCTCACCAACGAGCGAGACGCCCGCCCCCCAGGCGCCGAGCGGGGCCGGCGCGGCGCCGCTCGCCCCGCCCTCGAGCCCGCCGCTGGAGGTGGTGATCGAGGGGCAGCGCAGCCCAACGGGCTCCGTGGTGCTCACGCAGCAAGAAACGCGGGCCCTGCCCGGCACCTTCGGTGATCCGCTGCGCGCGATCGAGGCGCAGCCGGGAGTAGTGCCGATCGTCTCCGGCCTACCCGCGTTCTTCATTCGCGGGGCGCCGCCCTCCAACGTGGGCTTCTTTTACGACGGCGTCGAGCTCCCGCTCTTGTACCACGCCTTCTTCGGGCCGTCGGTGGTGCACCCGGGCTTCATCGAGTCCATCGAGTTCTATCCGGGCGCCTCACCGGCCGAGTACGGCCGCTTCGCTGGCCCGATCGTGGCCGTGAAGTCTCGCCCCTTGCCCTGCTTCGCCTCCGCGGAGGCGAGCCTGCGAGTCATCGACGCGGGAGGCTTGGTCGAGAGCGGCCCGCTGGCGAGCAGTCACGCTTGCCGCAGCAGCGGGGCGCGCGTCGCGGGGCGCTACTCGTATGCCGGCCTGGTGCTTTCGCTGCTCAGCGACGCGAAGCTCGATTACTGGGACTACCAGGCGCAGGCCAGCTATCCGCTCGGGCGCCACGACACGCTGAGCGTCGTCGCGTTCGGCGGGTACGACCTCTTTCGCCCGCCGCAGGCTTCCGTGAAGAGCGGCGCGGAGCTGAGCTTTCACCGCGTCGATCTGCGCTGGGATCGCGAGCTCGGAAGCGGTTCCACGCTGCGCGTGGCGGTCACGGGCGGCGCCGATCGCGCCGCGGGCGCGAACAGCACCTCCAGCATGGTAACGGACGAGTCGCTGCGCGTTCGCGGCGAGCTCAGCCAGCGCCTCGGTGCGGCCGCCACGCTGAAGGCGGGTCTCGACGGGCGCCTCGACCGCTTCGGGCTCGAAGCCAACCGCCGCAGCCTGGATTTCACGGATTATTCCAAGCTCTTCCCGACGCGCGTGGACGCCGTGGCGGGCGGCTATGTCGGCTTCCAGCTCGAGCCCTCACCGGGCATTCACGTCGCGCCCAGCGTGAGGGCCGATGTGTACACCTCGGGCGGCGTGACGGCCGCAGGCGTCGACCCGCGCGTCTCCGCGCAGTTCGACGTCAGCCGCGGTCTGCGCCTCGAGCAGTCGCTCGGCATGGCCCACCAGCGGCCGAACTTCACCGCGCAAGTCCCGGGCGCGCAGGTGGCTGAGCTCTCGGGCGGTCTGCAGTGGGCGCTGCTGTGGAGCTCCGGCTTCAAGCTGCGGCTGCCGCTCGATCTGCTCGGCTCGGCGACGGTGTTTCGCTCCGGCTACTTCAATGCGCTCGATCCGCTGGGCGGCGGGCGCGACTTCACGAT
Organism: Pseudomonadota bacterium; assembly: GCA_023431345.1. Lineage (GTDB taxonomy): Bacteria > Myxococcota_A > Polyangia > Polyangiales > Polyangiaceae > PMG-095. The sequence goes on along the minus strand of JAEYWK010000174.1, from coordinate 20,750 downwards.
TGACCGCACCGCGCTCGATCGGCGGGCGACCATCTCCGCCGCCGGCCTCGAGCTTCAGATCTCGCGCGCCGTCACGAAGCGCCTCGGCGGCTTCATCTCGTACACGCTCTCGCGCTCGGAGCACGCGAGCGGCAAGCACGACGGGCCGTCCGGCTTCGACCGCACCCACGTGGTGCAAACGGCCTTGAGCTACGAGCTCTGGGCCGGATTGCGCTTGGGCGCGCGCGCCGTGGTCTACTCCGGCGTGCCCGAGCTGAACCTGGAAGGCTCCCCGCATTTCACGGATGCTCGCCGCGGAGCGCCGTTCTTTCGCCTGGATTTGCGCGCCGAGAAGCGCTTCCGCGTGGGCCAGCGCGGCTACTTCGGTGTGATCGCGGAGGTCTTGAACGCGACGTCGACGAGCGAGGTCATTCGCCTCGATTGCGGAGAGATTTGCCGAGAGCGCAGCGCGGGCCCGATCGTGCTGCCCAGCGTCGGCATCGAGGCAGGTTTCTAGCGTCGACGCCGGCATTGCCCGCGCGACGCGCTAGCGAAGGCGCACGGCTGCTTCAGGGAGCCGCCGCCGTCGCGCAGCGGCCGTCGACGCAAGCGGCGACCGGCGGCGACATGCAGCGGTACACGCAGCGATTGCCCGCCCGATCGAGTCGCTCACCGAGCTCCTTGAGCTTCGCGTCGAGGGCTCCGACAGACGCTTTCGCCACCGGAACGAAGCAGCCGAACGGACAGCTCCCCGAGACGATCGAGCACTCGCTCGCGGTCGTGCAGCTCTGGCGCGCGGCGACGAACGCGCGCAGCTCCTCTTTCGCGGCGCAGGTCGTCTGCTGGCGCTTGCGCTGCTCGGGCGAGAGGTCGCGCTGCTCGGCGGAGGCGGCGCGTTCGGCGCAGTCGTGAGGGGTTGTCCACGGGTTCGGCTCCGTAGGAGCCGCCGAGGGAGCCTCGCTTGCGCGGCCCGCCGCGGAGGGAGCGGGCGCGGCGGCGGGGGCGCTCTCAGCAGGCGGCGGAGCGGAGACCGTAGGGGTCGCTGATGTCGCTGGTAGAGTGGCGGCCGCGGTCGGCGGCGGCGCCGACGTCTCGGAAGCAGGCGCGGGGGCGGTCGCGCGCGCGCAGCCCGCGGCGAGCGTCACGAGAACGACCCACCAAGCGGCACTCGTCGGGCAAAACTCCGTCTGCTGGCTGGGCTGCTCCATGGGCGCGAGCTTATGTCAGTATTGACCGCATGCAGGTCGCGTTTCGACGAACGGGCGAGCGACGCTACGCCGTGATCGTCCAGGTGGCGGGCGAGCCGGCGCAAGCCATGAACCCCGCGCCCGGGTTCGACCCGCACATCCCTCACGACCTCGTGCACTACGTGGTCGAAGCGGAGCTGCGCTTCGAAGGAGGCGTGTTTGGGCGCGCTGCGCGTGGCGGCGGCACCTTCTACCCGGCTGACGGCGCGGCCGGTGGTCGAGACCAGGCCCGCAAGCGCCGCCAGCAGGCCCGCCGTGAGCGAGCGCTGCAGCGCGATCGTGGCAATGAAGGGCAGCTCGCCGACTCCGAACGCCTCGCCTACCTCTGCGACGTCACGTGGCGCCGCCGCCAAGGTCAGCGACCGAACCCGGCCTTCGTGGGCGCGCCCGCGCAGGTCCCTGCGGCGGACGCGGCGCGGGTCGATCGAGTCGTCGCTCAGCTCGAGCGCCTCGCGCCGCTTTGGAATGGTCTCGCGGAGGGGGGCGAGCTCGTTTTCACCTGGCCGAGCCTTCAGCCAGCGGTCAAAGCCGGTGCCGCTGCGCCCGCGCGAGCATCCGAATTTTGAACGGATTTCGTTCTTCGCGACACACACCTCACGCTTTTTGAGCGGAAGAATTTACCCGCAGCGATAGGGCCGCTCGACCACGTCTATTCCGTCGACTCCGGCGCAGGCCCGCATCAAACTGCGACTCGCTCCGGTTTCGAAGCGCGCTATCGCGGCGAGCCGAGGCCCCGATAACGCTAGCGCCGGCGCTCTCGCGTCTGCGAGCAGCCTTGAACCACTCCGCCACCACTCCGACCCAAGCCATGATCTTGCTCACCACGCCCCGCCGCCTCGCATTCCTCGTCCCCGTGCTCGGCATCTTCGCCGCCACCGCCTGCAGTGATCTACCCGCCGGTAGCGACGGTCAGGGCGGCGGAGGAGCAGCCGGCGCAGGCGCGCCCGCGAGCGGAGCAGCTCCCGGCGGCGCTAGCGCTGGCGGTGCGGCAGCCGGCGCGATGAACGTTAGTGGTGGTGGCGCGGGCGGCACCGTGACGGGCGGAGCAGCTACGGGCGGCGCCGCTACGGCTGGTGCCGCTACCGGCGGCGCGGGCGCGGGTGGCAGCTTGGCGGGCGGCGCAGGCGCGGGCGGCAGCTCGGCCGGCGGTGGAACCGGTGGCGCCGGTGGAACGGGCGGCGGCGGCGGTACCACCGGCGAGCCCGTGTTTCACATCTTCATGTTGATGGGCCAATCGAACATGGCCGGAGTGGCGAAATCGCAAGCCAGCGACAAGAACACCGATGAGCGCTTGAAGGTCTGGGGCGGCTGCAATCAGAAGGCCGGACAGTGGAACCTAGCCAATCCTCCCTTGAGTGATTGTCCGGGCGGAAGCGGCATCAACCTGTCCACGAGCGTCGACCCTGGCATTTGGTTCGCGAAGACGCTCCTGAAGAAGCTGCCTGCTGGAGACACGGTCGGTCTGGTTGGCACCGCGGAGAGCGGCGAGAAGATCGAGACGTTCCTCACCGGCGGCAAGCATCACAACATGATCATGACCAAGATCGCCGCCGTGAAAACCGCGAAGAACGCCCGCTTCGCCGGCGTCATCTTTCACCAGGGCGAATCCAACAACACGCAAGACAGCTGGCCCGGCTTGGTCAAGCAGCTCTACAACGAAGTGAAGCAAGCCTTCGGTGTGAGCTACGACGTCCCGTTTATTTTGGGCGAGCTGCCCGCCGGCGGCTGCTGCAGCGCGCACAACACGCGCGTGCACGAGGCGGCGCAGCTGCTACCGATGGGCTCGTACGTGTCACAGAGCGGCACGAAGGTCATGGACCAGTACCACTTCGATCACGACTCGGTCGTCTTGATGGGCACTCGCTACGGCGACAAGATGATCGAAGCGCTGAAGTGGTGAGCGCGATCGCGTAGCTCGCCGCCAATCGCGGCGCGACACGGGGTACCCGCAGGCTAGCTCGCAGCGACAGCGCTGGTCGGCGTCGCCGTTCGCGCTGAATCCGGCCGTCAACGAACGCCGACGCGAGCGCGCGTGGCGGACGGCGATGCATTTTCCTGAACCAATTTTCGCGGCCGCTGACACTGACAGAGATCACCAGCGCCAAAGCGTCAGCCGCAGCAGCCTTAAACCCATGCAATCACAGCGAAAACTGCGTCGTCCGCTCTCTCGATCCACCCCGCTTGCCGCAACGCTCTTGTTCGCTTTCGCAGCCACCGCTTGCGCAGCCGACGAGGTCCTGCCGGGTCCGACGGGCGGCGCGGCCTCGAGCGGAGGCGATGGGGCCGGCGGGTCATCCGGCGCTCAACCCGGTGGCTCGAGCAATCAGACGGGCGGCGGCGGTGGCAGCTCCGCTCCGACCGCTGGGACATCGGGCGCGGCTGCTGGCGGCGCGACTGGCGGCACCTCCGGAGCGGGCGGCGCGAGTGGCGCGGGCGGCGCGGGCTCGAATGCCGGCGGCGGAGGCTCCGGCGGCACGGGCACCAGCGGCGGAGGCTCCGGCGGCACTTCGACTGGTGGAAGCGGAGGAGAAGCCCCGACCGGCATGTGCCCGACCGAGCTGCCGACGCTGGCCGCCGATGGCAACAACGCCTTCTACGCGGAGCGCCAAGGCATCCCCCATGGGGTCGTGAAGAAGGTTCAGTACAAGGCGGGCGTCTCGAAAACGATGCACGTTTATACGCCGCCCGACTACGACACCAATACGGCCGCGACCTATCCCGTGCTTTACATCAACCACGGCGGCGGCGAAGGTGACAGCCACTGGGGCTGCACGAGCGGCTACAACTGCGGCTACGCCGGTCGGATCCTCGACAACTTGCTGGCCGACGGCAAAGCGGTGCCGATGCTGATCGTGATGCCCGATACGGGCGATTGCGCCAACTTCAACCCGCCGAAGCCGCCCGCGTTCGACGACCCGTGCACGAAGCAGTACGTCAGCGACTTCATGCCGTACGTCGAGCAGACCTACCGCGTGAAGAAGGACCGTCATTCGCGCGCTATCGCCGGGCTCTCGATGGGCGGCCTCGTCACCTTGACGACAGGCTTCGCGCACCTCGAGATCTTCAGCCACGTCTTCGTGTACAGCTCCGGCTACACGCCAGAGACGCGCGCCCAGTGGGAGACGAACTTGAGCAGCGTGCTCGGTGACGCGAAGGGCACCAACCAGCTGCTGAACGCGCCGATCTATCTCGCGGCCGGCGCCACGGACATTGCGCTGCAAAATTCGCAAGCCGTGCGCGATATCTTCAAGAAGAACGGCATCAAGGTGCTCTGGCAAGACAGCTCGCTCGGCCACGAGTGGGGAAACTGGCGCCGCTACCTGGCCCAGAGCCTGCCCCTCATGTTCAAGAACACCTCCGGCTGCGACTGAGCCGGCAGCCCGCAGCGCCTCTTCGAGATCGCGATGACGACGGACGCACACACACTCGTAAAGTTGACGAGCGGCGGTGCCGCGCTGCTCCTGCTCGCGCTGGGGCCAGGCTGTGGAGGCGGTGATGCTCCCAACCCGCAGCCAACGGCCGGCTCGAGCGCCGGAGGTGTCCCTGGCGCTGGTGGATCGCAAGTAGCCGGAGGCGTCGCCGGTGGCACGCCATCCGGTGGCGGCGCTTCGACGGCAGGTGCCCCGACAGCAGGCGCGTCGACAACCGGCGGCGTGCCGTCGACGGCCGGCAGCAGCAGCGGTGGCGCGAGCGGCGACGCAGCGGGTGGCGCGGCGGCAGGTGGCGGCAACGGCGGATCGATGAGTCAGGCGGGCGGCGGCGCAGGCGGCGCAGGCGGTGGCCCGAGCGCCTACGTTCCCATCTCGTTCGGCACCAAGCTCGATCCTGCGGTGCAAACCGCTGCCTCCCAAGCGCTCGCGCAGTCGCTTGCGAACCCGAGCTCACCCACGTGGAGAGCCAAAGGCGACCAGCGCCGCACCTACCGCTTGGCAGAAGCGAACAAAGACGTCGCCTACCGCGTCTGCGTCCCGAACGACTGGGACGGCACGTCGAAGCTGCCGCTCGTGATGTTCCTGCACGGCGCCGGCAACGATGAGAGCTCGTACCTCGATCAAAACTCGGGGCAGATGGTGAAGCTCGCGGCGCAGCACGGCTACGTGCTCGTCTCGCCGCTGGGCTACGGCGGCGCCTACGGCACGTTCTTGCGGCTACCCGCTGACTTCAGCCGCCCCGACGAGGCCGAAAAGATGCTGGCGATGCGCACCGAGCAAGCGGAGCAAACGCAGCAGCTGAGCGAGAAAGACGTCATCAACGTCCTCGAGATCGTCCTCCACGAGTACCCGATCGAGCGCACCAAGATGTTCCTGATGGGGCACTCGATGGGCAGCGGTGGCACGTGGTACCTCGGCGCCAAGTACGCTTCCTATTGGGCCGCGCTCGCGCCCATGTCGGGCCCCTTCGTGCTCGAGCAGGGCTACCCCTGGGAAAATTTGCGAAACAAGCCGGTGTTCGTCACCGAAGGGCTCTCCGCGGCCACCGTCGCCGGCAGCCACGCGGTGCGTGACTGGATGAAGAGCGAAGGCTTCCCCGTCACCTACAAAGAGGTGAACGCCGACCATCCTGGCATGGTGCCGCTCGTGCTACCCGACGTGTTTGCGTTCTTCAACGCGGTGAAATAGCTCGTCGAACCGCCGCGCTCGCCGCCGAGTCGCTCGTACGTCCGCGAAGCGCAGAGCTGAGCTCAAACGTCTCGCCTAGAAGCTTGTCGCTGCGACCAGCTCACCTCGGATTGCACCTCCGCGACGCAGGCCCTTGCGACTGATTCCCCGCTGAACTGGTCGGCTGCGGTCGGGAATACTGGCGAACAGACGGTAGTAGTTTCTTCGACGCAAGCGCGCGACGCCATGCCCCCGCCGCTCACGAGCGTCGACGAGCGACACGGGCTCCGACAAATCCCCCATTGCCGGATAGCCGGGGCATGCGTGTATGTTGATTCTCTATGGAGTAACGCTGGGAGGGTGCAGCCCAGGGCCGCGGCGTCACCGTGAGCTTTCTGGGCTAGCGCGCTTTGAGGAGAGCCATGGATCTTGCGATACACGACGAAATTCTATGGTGCGCTTGCGTGAAGGCGGCCAAGCGCCTGGCCAAAGCCGGCAAGCTGAAAACCGCGAACGACGATCCGCGCGTCCACTTTCCTTGGATGGTGCGAGGCAGCTGGATGAACGACATGAACCAGGTCTCGCCGCTGATCGACTTCGCACAGAACCCAGACATCAGGCCGCAGCAGAACACCTTGTTTCAGGGTCTATGGAAGGCGAACGTCGAGGAGCTCCTGACCACGCGAATCCAGGGCTACGATGAGGCGGGGCCCTTGGTCACGGCCGCGTCCGCCATCCTCACCAGCAAGAAGCACAACATCGACGGCTTCGGCGACTACATTCGCTTCGATCATCTCGACATCACGAACAACATCCCCGCCCCTGAGTATGACGGCGCCTTTCTGAGCGCCAGATTCGGCCGGGCGAGCACGGCGCACTACACGGTTAACTCCCACGTATCCTCGCGCTTGACCGGAGCGCTGCTCGACGAGCGTCTCGAGCCAGCCTGCCTGACCTCGCTCGGACGAGGCCTACACACTATCGCCGACGTGTTCGCGCACTCGAACTACGTAGAGCTGCTGCTGTGGTCGCTCGCTTGGCGAGGCAAGCTAGACGCGGACTTGCTCGACGCCTTCAATCATGACGACGGCTCGAACGACGCGAGTAAGTCGCTGCTGCGCTGCCCCCTGCCGATGCAAGGGGCGCCCCGAGGCAACCTCCTGCGCAACGCCGTGCTCTGGTACGGCGATTCGCCGGAGTCGACGCCGTTCGTTTCGGCGCTGTTCGACACGAACGATACGATATTTTCCCTGCTACACATTTACGCGGCGCATCTAGAGAGGACCGATGGCAAGCCGCAGACTGGCGCGATGCTCGACGTCGCCATGGCCATCTTCGACATCCAGGGAGCGCCGCTGATCAAGGCGGGCTGGGCCGTCCTCGAAACGATTGGGAGCTTCTTCGCGGCCATCGGGCAGGGCGCGCGCAACCTGCTAGCGAATGGGCTCGACGCCGCCGCTACGCGCGCCGGTGACCAGCGCATGCGTGACGTGATGCACAGCACCGCCTTCTTGGTTCGCAAGTACGACAGCGAGAAAGCCAAAGACTGGGCGCAGGCTGGCCGCTTGAAGTTTCTGGCTCGGGAGCTGCAGCTGCAAATGCTCGAAGAGCTCAAAGGGCAAACCGCGGTCACTGGCCTGCTGCCGCATCACACCTTGCTGGCCAAAGATCACGTGGGGAACGAGGCGAGTGGCATCATCCGCTTCAAGCTCGCATGCTTGCTGGCCACCGAGATTTCCGCGCGCCTCATCGAGCAGTACTTCTCGGAAAAAGATGCGTTCAGCGTTGCGGGCTACCGAGAGCTCGCCAATCGCGTGCTGATCCACCCCTGGCAGCTACTCGATGCCAACCCCAACCTCGACCAAGCCATCGCGCCGCTGGTGAAAGAGGCGGGCGGAGCCGCGCGCTGGCAAAAGCAGGCCGCCAACGGACTGGACATCTTGGGAGGTGTGCTGTGAGGGGGCGAGCTGCCAGGAGCTTCGGCGGCGTTGCCTGCGCGTTGTTGGCCGCCTGCAGCGGTAAGGGGCCCGACGCCCCGAAGCCGCCACCACCACCGTGCGGGCTGAGCAGCGCCGCTGCAATCGTCGACGATCCGAGAGTCCTCGAGGATCTGAAGACCTTCCAGGCCGATCCGCCCCAACCCGTGCCTCCAGCCAGCGAGGTAACGCTGGAAGAGCTGGACGCCCACTGTCGCCTCGTTTGGGGAGCGGTCGTCGAGGCTCGTCACTGCGGCGAGGTAGCGATTCCAGCCCTTTGTGAGCGAGCCTGCAAGACGGACGCTGACAAGGCCGCGTGCACCACCGGCAACGGTCGCGGGCGTGTCGCCAGACTCTGCAGCGAAGCGTCCCTCGAGACCTTCGCCCTGAACTACCCCCTCTGCCAGGACTTCGTCCTCTGCAACGGCGCGCTCCAAGCGAAGAGCAAAGACTGCAAGTCCAACGAGTAGGGGCAGAGGAATCGAGAGCCACGGGGCACGCGGCCCGCCGCGCTTCCCCCGCCGCCGTGAGCGCGCGCACAGCTGCAGACAGGTGCGCAACCCGGGCATCGATATCGAAACACGCCGCGGCCTCGTCGGCCTTGGCGTGCGAGCGGCCCGCGTCGTTCGGCGTGTCCACCGACCCGAGTGTCGCAAACGAGCCTGTCCCCGAGTCGAGCGCTGACAACAGGCCAAGGGCGGGCTTGCGCTGGACAGCTTCACTGCCCGCCCGCGAGCGCCTAAACTGTGATGGTGGGCGACCACGGCGGGAGAGCAACGAATGTTCATGAGAGATTGCGTGGTGACTGCTTGGTTGTTGGGGCTCGCGGCGGTGACTCAAGGCTGTAGCCCCTGCCTTCCCGGCGAACGGCTGCGCACCCTGGAGCAGGAACTGCGTGCTCGAAACCTCACAGAGTCCGAGCCAACCATGCGCGCGGCTGCGCAGAGGGCCGGGGCGACGCTGCTCCCCGTCTTGCCCGAGCAGCTGTACGAGCCGGAGGTGCTTCCCACCGACGATGGCCTCGTCTAGCGCCTGTTCAACGGGCAGGGCAACGAGAGACTGGCAATCGTGATTCCATCATCAGCGTGGCGCTACGCGCGACTGGCGCAGTCCGGCGATACCTTCTTCGTTCTCGAGCCGAAGCCGACGCAGCGCCAAACCGATCGAGTCCAAGCGTGCACGTGCGACGCCGGCAGGCGTTCCGTCACCGAGGTTTGGAACGTATTCTTGATCGAGCCGCGTGCGTCGGCGACCGTCAAGCGCGTCAGCGTGCCGATAACCGAGCGAGTGCTCGACGTGCGCTGCAAGACCTATGGTACTTGAACGCTCGACGCGCCCGAGCGCCAGAAGAATTCAGGACTTCCCGCGAGCGATTGGCGCAGCAGGCATAAGCCTGGCCCCTCGCTAAACAAATTCACATCATTCGCTCGCATGGTTGGGTGATTGTGCGCAAGCAGATTTCGACTCACTCTCCGCCGATGACACGCTGTGCGCGTGAGAGCGATGAGTGAATCGGACGATGCAGAAGATAGGTACCCTTGGTCCATGCGCGTTGGTCTGGGTGATTTGCGGCTGCGCCGTCCTCCCGGTCTCCGCGCTGATTCGCAGCCCCGTCGATAATAAATGTCGGTCGTACGGGCTGAAGGGCTGCCCTGAGCTCGTCGAAGGCGCCATGGCTTACGCCGAGGGTGATGAAGCACTCGCCCTACGAAAGCTCGAGATAGCACGCGCGAAGAACACACCAGAGCAGCTCAAGCCCTTCTCCGAAGCGCTGCGCCACATAGCCAAAACCGGGCCCGACGCTGCCGCGCCGCTGGCGAGGGTCGCCGACGCCCTACTGCCCCCCGCCGACGCAGCTCACGCGCCCGTCGTCGTCAGCGCGCCCGTTGCCAACATCGCGCCGCGCGCTACGGTGCCACGCGCGACCTCGAGCGCGCCGGGTGCCCTAACAGATCGGTCACTCGCGCCAAGTGACGCGGCGCTACAGCTCACCTTCATGGCGCTAACGGCGTCCGTCGATCCGATGCGCCTCTTCACGACCACCGTACCCATCACACCCGCCGCTTTGAACTGCGAAATCGCCGGCGATCCCGCGACCTGCAGCAAGCGCCAAGAGGGTCCTATCGTAGTCACCGATATCGTGGCGTCCCCTAGCTGCGCGGACCGCGCCTTCGTCCTCGCTTCGTACTCCGATACCACTGGCTTTGGCCACATCTGGGTCGCTCCCGCCGGGTCCCCCGGCATCCACGGTGCCCGCCTCGTCGTCCGAGGCGGCGAATGGCTCTACGTCGGCGCTCGCCCCGACGACAAACCTTCCAAAACCAAGCCCACTTGCTACGTCACCTGGTCAGGCTTCCGCCCACGCCTCGTCCCGCCCGCGCAGCGAGAGTAACGAGTCTCACGTATCCACTTCTAAACGGCCCTTTCGAAAACCTCGTCGTCGAGCGGGGCATGGTGGGTCGAGCGCGGTGGACGAGGCGGCGCAGATCGTATCCTTCGCACGAGCCAAGCGGAGCCAGTCGAGCGAGAACGCCGCCGCACTGGACCTGCTCTCAGCGCCGGCAGCAATGTGCAGCGCCTCTAAGGACGACGGACTTGGACGCGGCACCCAGAAATCGTCCGTCGCGAAGACAGAAAGTGAACGGCACGTCCGTAGAGGTAGTGGATAGGTACCAAGTCCTGTGTTCCGCCGTGGTTCTGCCCGGTCTGGCAGTGCTCGTTGCCGCGGCTTCCCGTCCTTTGGTGCACCCGGGCAGATGAATTGAGAACCGCGCTCGTTCAGATCGCTGGGGGCGCCCCCGCGCAAGGAGTTAGCAACTGAGGCTGGCCATGGCCGAGGAGGGGCCATGGCAACAGCGCGCTTGTCGGGCGGCTCGAACGCACTCGTGCCGGAGCCCACCCCCGCCGAGCTAGAAGCCGGCGCCAGCCTCATTCAGGAGCCAGAACGACTCGAGAGCCGCGCGACGGACCCACCGCCGACGCCAGCATCCGTTCAGCAACTGGTCGACCGCCATGCGTCTTCCCAAGGGGCGGGGGCGCCACACCGCGGAGTGGCGCTGGCCATCAGCGGCGGCGCAGCCGCAGGCCCCGGCATCGCCGTTGGCGGCGAAGCCTCGGTCGGCGTAGTCGTCGACTTCACCGAAGCGAAGATTTCGGTGTTCACGAGCGGCGCTTGGGGAACCGCCATCGCCCCAGGGGTGTCGGCGGGAGTATCGGGACAAGCCAGCGTAGTCGCAGACGTCAGGAAGTTCTGGGGCTCGGGCGCGGAGCACGGCCTGAACACGCCGGCCGGCGGGGCGTCACTCAACCACGCCACGTCGGCACCCGGCGGCCCGCGCGAGCTGAACGGCCTCACGGCGTCGGTGGGCCCGAGCATCGGTGGCGACGTCCACTACTTCGAAGGCAATACTACGGAGCGCTGGAGTCTGAGCTTGGACCAGTTGAAAGACACCGCGAGGCGTTTGGCTGGACTACCCGGCATTCGACGTTTCGGTTTGTAGACCTGGCGCCGATGCGGACCTTCTCCGTAAGAACTGCCGCTGCGAAGAGCAGCACCTTGGCGACTTGGCTCGTACGCTTGGTAACCTACAGCTTGCCTACCCTCGTATCGACGGAGCAGGGTCAGGGATACGCGCTCGTGGTCGCGCTGTTTCTCGGCGCTCTCGACGGGTGGTTTCGGCTACGTCTCGCGCGAACCGCGCGGTCGCTCGTCGCAGATGCCGACGCTTTGGTCATCACGGCGGGTCTCGGTTCAGTCCGCGTCGCGTGGTCGAGCGTGTCGGCGATCGAAGCGTGGCATCGACTGAACCGCGTGGATTACGTAGCGGTTCACTACCGGACGACCACTGGCCGAGCCGTGGCCACCTGTTGGGACCAGGATAGACGTGACGAATTGCGGTTGTTCGTGCGCGAGTGCGCCGCCTTTGTGCGAGCCGCCGGTCCGAATCCAGCGATTGTGCGCGCCCACCTCGGACACCAAGCGGTATACCTCGCGCTCCTGCGGCACCTGCTCTTCGACGTGGCCTTGGCGCTGGCTGTCGGAGTGCTTTGCGGGATCGCCAGCCGTGCGCTCTGGCTCGGTGCGGCCGCGGGCTTTCTCTCGACCGCGATGGCTGCGACGCCTTACCTCTCCCGTTCAGAGCTCGTGCGCATGCACGGCGCGTGGTGGCACCGCCGCAGGAACGGCGAACTGCAACGCTTGCGTGCCGTGCCGCCGGCGCTCGAGCTTTGGGCTACCTACGTGAGCGAGTAAGCCACCGCTATTCGACAGATAGGTGATCCGGCGGACGTCAGACGCTGGGTTCGCCTCGCCCGACGTCCGTAGGTCGCTTCCACCACGAAGCAAAAAGCCAACCTTCGTCGGATTTTGAGATGGCATGACCGAACGTTGGAAGTGCTGGAGGCAAGCCCACTTCTCGATGACGCTTCACCTCGGGTTGACGCGCTGTGCGTGTGCGAGATCCGACGCTGGACGGCTGGGGTCGTCGTTGCGAGCAACGCCTACTCTTCGAACATCCCCATGCGTCTAAGAGCAGGCGCCTTCGCCGTACTGGAGCTCCACTTCGACGAGGTAGTTTCGGTTGCGGTGCGCGCGAGCACACCGCTGGCACGTCCAGAGCTCCAGGTATCGAGCTTCTCGCGCAGGTTTCTGCCGCGCGTGGTGGTGGGGCCAGAGCTCGAGCACGCGATCGAGGCGACTTGCTTTGAAGCAGCGGAGGAGGATTGACGCTCGCTGCGCCCCACGCGGCGGTCGCACGGCTTCCTGCGAGGACGGCTCTTCACCCCATCCCGCCGGACAGGTAGTTCGGGAGGCCGGCTCGCGCAGCAGGAGCCGTGTCAAGCAACGCTGCTGATGCCAAGCTCTTGTAATTATTCGTGTTGCGGCCAATGTTGCATTCTGGCTCCCGGTTGGTACAGGGTCGGGGCACGAGGCGGATAATTAAATCCGATGCAAAAATTTAACTTTGCGACGCGGGTAGTTAAACTTGGTAAGCATGCGCGAGCTCAAGAGCGAGCGAAGCGGCCGACTGACCGATGCTTCTTACGACGGGACGCGCATCCAGTCCTTCCTTCCGCGCGACCTGCCGCCAGAACCCCCCCTAGCCCTCAGCCCCGCGGATGAAAATCTCATCGCCCGAGCCAACCAGGCAATCGGGAGACTCGAGGGCATACGCTCCACTCTTCCGGACGCGAAGCTGTTCACCTACTTCTACGTCCGCAAGGAGGCCGTGCTCTCAGCCCAGATCGAGGGAACGCAGTCGTCACTCTCGGACCTGCTTCGTTTCGAGAGTGGCGCGATGCCGGGCGTGCCGCTCGACGAAGTCGAGGAAGTCTCCGACTACATCGCCGCCATGGAGATGGGCATGGTTGCCCTGGGTAAGGGTAGGCCGATCGATCCCGAGCTCATCCGAAACGTGCACTGGACTCTAACCAAGAGCGGGCGAGGTGCACATCTCACGCCCGGCAAGCTTCGCGACGAACAGAATTGGGTGGGGGGAACATCTCCATTCAGCGCCGAGTATGTCCCTCCGCCGGCTGCGCACGTGCCCGACCTCGTCGAATCACTCACGCGCTACATCCGCGAATCCAACACCCCGACGCTGGTCAAGGCCGCGCTAGCGCACGCCCAGTTCGAGACGATTCACCCATTTTTCGATGGGAACGGCCGCCTTGGTCGCTTGCTCGTGACGCTCATTCTCCAAGCTGAGCAAGTGATCCTGGAGCCCCTGCTGTACCTGAGCCTCTACTTCAAGCAGCACCGCAACGTTTACTACGAGAGCCTGCAGCGCGTTCGGTTCGATGGAGACTGGGAACAGTGGCTCAGATTCTTCATGCAGGGGGTCCTGGAAGTCTCCCAGCAAGCCGTGGAAACGGCGTCCCAATTGCTCGCGCTCGTCGAGAGAGATCGAGCCCGCATCCGCAGCGAGCTGAAGACGTCGGCCAGCTCCGCGCTCCGCGTCCTCGACGCGCTGGCGCGACGTCCAGTGACCAGCGCCAAGCAAGTCGTCGACGTAAGCGGCCTCACCCTGCCGACCGTACTGTCGACGCTCGCCGCCCTCCGAGCGACGGGCATCGTCGCCGAGCTCACGGGCGGAAAGAAGAATCGCCTCTTCGCGTACTCCGGCTACCTCGATGTGCTCAATCGAGGGACGGAGCTGGGAGCGCCCGGCCCGCGATCCCCGACGACCGACGGCACGACGGCGTCGCGCCTATCCGATATCGCCTCCCCGCAGCGGGGATGACGGGAGCCCCTCGTTTCCACCCACCCATCGAACCCATCCAACGATGGGCTCTCGTCGCTTGGAGCACCCGGGCAGAAGAATCGAGAACTTCCGTCGCGGACTGCGCATGACGCAAAAACACCAGTGCCATTAGCCGATTGCGGCTGACAGGCGCTCGTAGAACCTTCCCGCAAGGTCGGACGAAGGCAAGCCCGCGACTTGTCCATCTCCAAGCTCGACGATTGTCCAGCCGCCGTCAGCCAGGAAGGCGACGTCCATCGTGAAGAAACCACTCGGGATGCGCTCGGCAATGGGAGTCAGCTCCGCCCACGGTAGCGGAACGTCGAACACCGTCAGGTCACCCCAATAGCGGTGCGACAAGATGGGTTTGCCCGCGAGCCAGAAGATACGGAACTCCGCGGCCAGCGGCGTTCCACTCTTCGGGTGCGTGCCAACAACCTTCAGTGGCACGAACTCTCGGAGCACCAATCCCTCGTTGAGGTCGTCGCCCTGCAGCTCGAGAAACCTGCGCACTATCCGCTCCACCGTAGCTAGATCGCTCGCTGACGGTATGAAGCAAGCCTCATTCCAGTAGTGCTTCTGCGACTTGACGTAGTCCTTCACGATGAGCGGTGATTCGCCGAACGATGCGAGTGAGCGCCTCAGTCGCTCCACCGACAACGTGCCCTCGACCGGGAACCAGACGGACCGCGGCGTCCGTCCCTCGATCCACGAGTAGCCCTCGGGCAAGTAGTGGCAAGCCCGGTATTGCTGCGGGCTGTTGATGAGCGCAATCCCTCGTGAGACGAGCGCGCTGTGCGTAGCTTCGTACTGGTTCGGCTTGAGCATCCAGCCTCGATAGATCGCTGTCCTGGCGCCCTCGGGAACTCGTGCGACTGCTGCCACCGCCGCTCCGTCGAGCACGCGGGAGTGGTCAACCAGAGCGGTCTCGAGACCGACCACCCGCGCGGCATACCGCTCCGGCTCGAAGTCGGGTTCAACCTGACGAGGGTTGAGCGGGTCGCAGGGAAACAGAATTATTGGCTTGTCCTGGCTCATCGCGCGCCGCAAGCGTACCAGAGCGAGCGGTTCCGGGGCTCGTTGTGCGCCGCCGCGTACCTGGCTCGGGAGAGCTGGCCGCCGTGCTGACGTTGGCCGCCATCGCTTCGACCCTGCTGTCTCCTGGGATCGAGGGCGTGCAGCGTTGGCACGAGCTCGGTCCGCTACGGATGCATCCCTCAGCCTTGCTGGCGCCGCTCGTCCTCATGCTCGGCGCAGGCGGACTGATTCGGCAACGCATCTGGGTGCATGCTTCATTGCTCGGCCTGCAAGCCGTTCACTTTCTGCAGCCCGACGCGGGACAGGCCACGGCGCTTGGATGCGGCGCGATTGCGTTCATACTCTCCGACGGGCGGGAGCGGCGTGCGGCGCTCCTCGTGCTCGCCTATTCGATCTCAGCTGCAGCAACCTGGGCGCGGGTTGACCCGCTGCCGCCCGCTGCGTTCGTCGAAGACATCGTGGCCCGCTCGTTCGCGCTCGCACCAGCGTGCGGCGTCATCGCTGTCGCCTCGCTCCCCTGTCGGCGACGCGCTGCTCGCGCTGGGTGCCATCATCGGTATCGTCCGCAGAGCAGGAGAACGCCATGAGCGCGAGCACGACGACCACGCGCCCCAATCGAATCACGGCGCGGTCCATAACTCATGAATAGAGCACGTTCGATGCGCCCCGTGCAACCCCTCCGCCGCGCGCAGAGCGGTGAAGGCGAACCCGTGGTTTCCTCATGGGGCGAAAGCGGTGCAGGCACTTGTCGTTGCCGTCTCCACCCCAAAGCTGGTCGCCGCCGTCGCCGTCGCCACCGCTCAGCGCGCCAGCGCCACCGAAGCCCTCGATGGTACTCGAAGGGCGATATCCATTTTGATGGGCTCGCGACGGCGTCTTCATGGCGCGAGGGCAAGACGCGGCCGAAAAGCGCTCCCTGGATATAGCGTGCAATGGAGGGATGACATCATCAGCCTGCCGCGCGTTGCATTCCTCGGACCCCACGGTTGGGAACGAGCCAAGTCACCCGGAAGGTCCGTAACTGGCCCATGCGATCGAGCCCCCCGCGCGCTCCCCAATCGCTTCCACCCACCCATCGAAGACCATCCAATGATGGGCCTTCAGCCCCGGGTAGGAATTTAGAACTGCGCTCATCCAGTCCGCGTGAAGAACTGGCGCGATTTATACCGGCTCGATCGCCAGGGCAGCTTTGCCCGGGTCCAAGCACTCGCGTTCCGGGTAAGGCGGAATGCTTCTACCTCGTGGCAGCCTAGCGAAGGTGGCGCTGGTTGCCCAAGCATCCTACCACGGGTAGGATATCGGAATGAAAGCTCGGGCGACGCGGGCTCGCAACATCAGGTCGGCCACGGTGGCTTCTCGGGGGCGCGCAAAGAAGGTTTCGCTCACCGTCGATGAGACCGTGCTCTCTGCCATGGAGCGCGAGGCGAAGAAGTCAAAGCGAACATTGAGCGCCGAGATTACCGAAGCGCTCGCCCGCGAGCTGCGGCGACGACAGTTGGAGGCTCTCGTTGCAAGCTACGAAGAAGAGAAAGGTGCCATCACCGCCCAAGAGCTGGCGGCGATCCAGGCGGAATGGCTGGCCTGACCCTCGACAGCGGAGCGTTGATCGGGTTCGAACGACAGGACCGCCGAACCCTCACGCACCTCAAGCTGGCGCAACAGCTTGGACACGAGCTCACGGTCCCTACAGCCGTGATCGTTGAAGCTTGGCGAGGTGGTCCGCGCTCCGCTCGAATCGCCGGGCTCCTCGAAGCCTGCATCATCGAGCCCCTGCTTCCGCAGTTGGCGCGTGTCGCAGGCGAAGCGATCGCGTCGGTGAAGGGCGCGACCGTGGTCGATGCAGTCGTGATGGCGTCAGCCGCGAGCCGAGGGGACCGTGTCCTCACATCGGACTTCGACGATCTCAATCGGCTCCGGTCGTACTTCCCGGAGGTCCGTCTCCTTCAGACGTGACCCGGCGAGGAGAATTCGAAGCTGCGGTCGCTGGCGCAGCGCGACGCAGCGGTCGATCTCTGGCGCTCGCGTCCAGGGCGGAAGTCCCTGGCTACTTGCCTTCGAGGGCTACTTCGAGCTCGGTTTCAAGGCGTCGCCAGCAGGTCGATCGGCGTGGCACGGCTCGCGATGTCGACAGTAAGGACGCTGAACGCCCACGTGCCCGCCGACTTATGAGCAGACGCCTTGATCGTCCCGGAGCTGCGTAGACCCGAAATCGGGATTGCCAAGCTCGCCTCCCCCGTCGCGCCGCTGACGCTGACGCTGCCCGTCGTCACCCACCCCGCCTGCACCGGCGCCCCCAACTCGGCGACGACCTGAGGATGGTGAGTCGCGGTGCTCAGCGCCAACTGGTAAGCGTCCGACGACCTCAGAGCCACGCTCGCGACAACCAGCAAACCTGCGAGGAGTAGACACCCCGCTACGATCAAGCCGAAGCAACCCATGCCCGCCGCCAACAACTTGTGACGACGAACCCAACCCGCCATCGAGGGGCTCTCGTTCGCCGGCATCATAGCGGGTTCTCCAAGCAGGCTCCGACCGTAACGGGTCCGAGCGAAACGCGCGCGCACAGCTCGGTGCTGCCATCGCGGTCGACGTCGGCAGCGCCGACGCTGAGGCTGGCCCCCATGCCAGCTGCGACACCGTAGGTGAGGCGGCTCGCACCGCCGACGGTGCCTTCGAAGCCGATCACGGTCACGCCGGCTCCAACATTGAAGCCAGTGCTGCCGTCGTCGTTGTGAATGCCGAGATTGGCGCGCGCGGTGAACGCTTCGACGCTGCCGCTCAGCGTGCCACCCGTACCCGCCACGCGCTGGAAGCCAAACTGCACCTCGGATTGCGCGCCCATTTGAGCGGAGACGCTCAACACCTCGACTTCCGCACCCGCTTTCGGATCGCGTCCTTTGAGGAGCGCTGCGCCCGCGTACGCCGAGTCGCCGGATGACGTCGTGCCGGCTCCCCAATAGAGATTGACCGTGTCTCGCGCCGCGGTGCGTTGGGCACTGCTATTGGCTACCGCGGACGACGGGCTGGCTCCGACAGGTGGCAGTTGAGCTGGCGGTGGAGGCACGGAGCTGATGAGCTTCGCGACCGCTGGCTCATGGCACACTAGCGGCTCAGCCTGCGAGGTATTGGCTGAAGGCTGGGCGGATGAGCTGTTGGGCGCGTCACCCCTGCTCATCGGGGCGACCTCGTCCGAGTAGGGATCGTAGCTGGAGCTGGCGTTCGGGGAGCTCGAAGACGCGATGGGCTCAGGCATGCCACCCGTTCGGACACCCGGACCCGCCAGTTGCGCACAAAGTGCCGACTGCTGCTTGTCCGTTGCCATCGAGCTCGAAGGGCGAAACCTTCGCGTGATTCGGCTCGCCGAGCTGCTTCCAAATCAAGAGGTGCGCCGGGCGCGCCAAGGATCTTGCCGGGCGATCCCCTACATCGAAGCAACGCTCGCCGAGCTGTCACGCGCGAACTGCGGTGGCGAGTGCTTGACCGCCCGGCGGGATCAGCGAAAGCTTCTCTCGGGCTTTACCGGCCCAGCTAAAGCGGCGTCGCCGGCACGGCGCTCGACGAGGCGAAGAGGGCCCAGCCCTTGGCGGACATCAGCGATTCCGTACTTGATGATGAACCCGGTGCCGGCCGGATCGATATCGACCGACTGCTCGAATCATCAAGCTCAACTCATGGCAAGCGATGGGTAACCGCCACCACAACAAGAAGCTGAGAGCCGCCGTCAGAGCAACGATGGCAAGAACGGGTGAAAGCTACCAAACGGTGCTTTCCCGGTTGCGCGCCCAACAGGGAGCCACGACAACTGCTGCTGGCGACGTGGACCTGATCGTCATCGACTACTTTGGCGTGTCATTGACGCTCGCGACCTTCGAGATCCTGGACGACTTGTCGTGCATCGTCACACCGGGGAGCCTCACCTCGGGACCGCTCCCGCGGACCCCGCTGTTCGCACTGGCACGGCAGCGCGGCTTGAGCTGATCGATTCGGGCGCTCGGTGACCTCAGAAAGGCCACCATGCGCAGCAATCCCGATCCAATAGAAGCACTTCTTCGCAACAGCTTCGTCGTTCTGCCGAATTTTCTCGACGCGCGCGAACGAGTCGAATTACGCGAGGCCGCTGACATCGCGCTCACGTGGTCGCGCGCGCAGTGCGTTGAGACGTCGCATACCACTCCCAGAATTTCGCTGCTCACCCAGGCGACTTCATTCGAGGGGGGACCGGCGACGCTTGCTCCGATTCTAGCCTTCGCCGGCAGCGCGCGCGTCTGTGCATTGCTCGACGCCATCGCGCGAAGCGACTCGGGCAAAGTGCTCCAGCTCAAGGACGTCCACTACTACCATGAGCAGACCAAACAGGATTGGGATGGCGATTGGCATCGCGACAGTCAGTTCTCGCGCGCCGACCCCGACCTAGAGCGCGAGCTCATCGCCACGACTTGCTCGGTGCACGTGCGCGTGGCGCTCGAAGACGACGACCGCCTGGAGGTCGTGCCGTCTTCACACGCTCGCTGGGATACCGACGAGGAGCTTCACATTCGACGGGGCAGCAACCGGGCCACGAGCACCATGCCCCATTCGGTTCGCATCACCCTCGAGGCCGGCGACGCTTGCCTCTTTCACGCCTGGTCCATCCACCGCGCCACCTACCGGCGCACGCCAATCCGGCGAACGCTCGACCTGCTTTACGGTTCCGTCCAGCACTGAATCCCCCCCAATGCGTATTCTGCTCATCTCAGCGCTGCCAAAGGGCCGCGAGCGGCAGCTCGATCGCGTCGAATGGCCGCAGCCGTACGTCGCCATCGCCGGTGGCGACACCGACGATCCGGTACGTTTCCCCGTCGAGCTCGACCACTTCGATCAGCTTTTCGAGTGGTTCGACCAACCATACGTGCTTCACGCCGTGCAGCGCGTAAACGCGCAGCTTTTGACCGCGATCCAAGGCGCGCGTCGACGGCGAGAGCACTTCGCAGGCCCAGTCGGGCGCGAGCTCGATGAAGGCGGCAAGAGGCACTTCAGGTAGGCGTTCTCGTCGCCAGCCAGCCAAGTCAGGCACAACTACGTGCTGATCGAGGTGGATCTCGGGTTCGTCCAGGATCATCCAGCCGCCGGGACCGCCGCGGCCGCGCTTGAACGGCGGCCCTAGCTCCTCACCGAGCGCAGACGCAGCCATCGAGTGGGGGAGCGCGGGGCGGGGAGTCTGATGGAGCGTCCCGAAGACGAGCTCTGCGACGATGTGCTGCGGCGCGTTCAACACATCATCGTAGGTCGCTCGGCGCTCGGCTGCGTCCGCCATGCCGTCCACTCTAGCAGGGATACGACGGCCCCGCCTCGAAAGGCGGGCGGGGAGCTCCGCGCCGCTAGCGGCAGGGAGCGGCGCCCAGGTGCCCCGCGGGAAGATCTTCTGCAGGATCTCGCTCAGGTCTTTCACGGTGTCGGTCTTCATGCCGGTCGCGGCGTGCGCCAGCTGAACGTACGAGACACGATCTGGTTGCACGAAAACGATTTACGATGAGTGCCGAGCCGCTCACCTTTCATGCCCTGGCGGGGGTCGGGATCACGCTCGGAGCTGAGGCTGGCGCCGCGATCGTAGCCGCGGCGTGAATTTGTAGAGGGGTCCCTCCGTCGGAGGAGTTGCAACACAACCAACGCCGGAGAAGCCCCATGAACAGA
>JAEYWK010000119.1 GCA_023431345.1 Pseudomonadota bacterium | reverse complement strand
GTACCTAGCTCGGTGGTCTGTGAGATGGCAATCACCCTTGGTTGCGAGTGATGTTCAAAGCCGAACCCGTGGAGGTGGGGACGAACAAGCTCGGGGGTGAGCTTGCCGTCAGGGGTATTGATCTCCTTGAGCGATGCCCCTGTCAGCTTCACCGGTGCCCCGCACTCATCCACCGCGATATGGGCCGTGGCAGCACAGAGGATGGAATGAAACGGCAGCGTGCAAGCCTGCAGTGCCACCACGTTCGCACCTGTGCCATTAAACAGGAAAAAAGGCTCTATGGAATTCTCACCCAGCAGCTCCCGCACCACGCTGGCAGCCTCAGCCGTCCAGGGATCATCACCATAGGCAATGGCATGATCGCTGTTTGCCACTGCAAGGGCTTCCAGGATTCGGGGATGAACACCCGAGTTGTTGTCACTTCCGAAACTTCGCATATTCTTTTTGGTTTTGGGGATGCAAAGATACAAACTTAGACCAGATTTGCCAGCAGGAACTTGCGGATCATCTCAGCATCTTTACCCTTTCGTCGTGCATAATCGGCCGCCTGCTCTTCCGATATTTCGCCTACGGCAAAGTACTTGGACTGAGGGTGGGCAAAGAGGAGACCGCTCACGGCGGCATTGGGATACATCACTCCATTCTCGGTGAGGGAGATGCCGATCTCCTCGCTCCCCAGCAGATCATGTAACAGGAAGTTGACAGTCTGGTCCGGAATGGAGGGATACCCAACCGCCGGGCGGATGCCTGTATACTTCACGGCAAACATCTCCGCTACCGTAAGTGCTTCGTCCGATGCATACCCCCAGAATTCACGCCGCACCTTTGCATGCAGCCACTCAGTAGCCGCTTCCGCCAGCCGATCGAGCAGCGACTTTACCAGCAGGGAGGCGAAGGTATCACCCTCCTCATCATACTGCTGCATCAAGGCGTCGGCACCGGCACCACCAGTGACGGCGAAGGCACCGATCCAATCGGTGATGCCACTCTCACGTGGTGCGATGAAATCGCTCAGACAGAAGTAGGTCTGCTGCTCGTTCTCTTTCTGCTGACGCAGGAAGGGAAAAGGCTTTCCGTCAATCACGATGGTGTCGTCGCCACTCGTTGCCTCGTAGAAGCCCAACACCGCACGGATATAGTCGGCATCCTCCTCCTGGAAACGTTGCAGGATATCATAGGCATCATCATAGAGACGTGCAGCTTCCAGCGCTTTCTCTTTTTCCTCCTCACGGTAAGTGGCCACCCACTCGGTACGACAGCGCTCGCAACGGTCGATGCGGGTCACGGTGTGGAACTTGGCCGAAAGGTTCCAGGTATGGAAGAAGAACTTCCAGTCGATGTAAGGAATGATCTCCGCCACCGGGATCTTATGCAACACCGTACGTCCCGGCTTAAGGGGCACTGGTGGTTGCCACTTCTCCCAATCTATGCGGAAGGGGTTTTGCCTGGCCTCTTCCAGTGTGACCAGCTTCACCTGCTTCTGTGCCCTGTGTTCGCGCAACAGTGCATAATCTTCGCGAATCTTCCTGATGTAGGCATCCCGGTTCTCAGCGTTCAGCAGGTTAGCCACCGCAGAGGGGCTCTGGGAGGCATCTTTCACATATACCACCGGTCCATTAAGGTATTTGGGTTCAATCTTCAGTGCCGTATGCAGACGCGAAGTAGTAGCACCACCAATAAGCAGTGGCAGGGTGAAACCCTCTTTCTCCATCTCGGCAGCCACCACCGCCATCTCCTCAAGCGAGGGAGTGATCAGGCCGCTGAGACCCACCATGTCGGGTTGTTCCCTTTTCACCGTTTCAATGATCTGCTCGGGGGGAACCATCACGCCCAGGTCTATGATCTCGTAGTTATTGCATGCAAGGATGATGGAGACGATGTTCTTGCCGATGTCATGCACATCTCCCTTCACCGTAGCCAACACGATCTTGCCTGCCTTCTGTGATCCGCCACTGGAGCTCTTCTCTGCTTCGATCACCGGCTGCAGGATCGCTACCGCTTTCTTCATGGTACGGGCTGCCTTCACCACCTGGGGCAGGAACATCTTCCCTGAACCGAAGAGATCGCCAACGCGGTTCATCCCATCCATAAGCGGCTTGTCGATGATATCCACCGCCCGTGGATAAGCCTCAAGTGCCTCTGCCAGATCCTCCTCCATGTAGTCGCCGATTCCTTTTACAAGGGCGTGACTCAGTCGCTCTTCCAGCGTCAGTTGACGCCACTCTTCCGATTTGACAGCAGCGCCGTTATCAAATTTGTCACCTTTGATCTTCTCTGCATACTCCATGAGCCGCTCGGTGGCATCCTCTCTTCGGTTGAGCACAGCATCCTCCATCAGATCCCGCACATCGGCAGGGATATCCTCATAGATTACCGACTGGCCGGGATTCACAATTCCCATGTCCAGGCCGGCAGCGATGGCGTGATAGAGAAAAACGGAATGCATCATCTCACGCACCGACTCGTTGCCGCGAAAGGAGAAGGAGAGGTTGCTCACCCCGCCGCTCACCTTGGCGTGGGGCAAGTGCTCCTTGATCCAGCGAACGGTGTGGATATAATCCACACCATAGTTGCGGTGCTCCTCGATGCCGGTGGCTATGGCTAGCACGTTGGGGTCGAAGATGATATCCCTGGGATCAAAGCCATTGTCGAGGAGCAGCTTGTAGGCACGGCTGCAGATCTCCGTGCGCCGTTCGAAGGTGTCGGCCTGTCCCTTCTCGTCGAAGGCCATCACCACCACCGCGGCACCATATCGCTGCGCCAGCAGTGCCTCCCGCAGGAAATCCTCCTCACCGTTCTTCAGGGAGATGGAGTTGACGATTGACTTGCCCTGCACGCATTTGAGTCCCGCCTCCAGCACCTCCCACTTGGAGGAGTCAATCATGATTGGTACCCGCGACACGTCGGGGTCGGAAGCTAATAGATTGAGGAAACGGGTCATCTCTTCTGCTCCCTCGAGCAGTCCCTCATCCATGTTGATATCGAGTGCCTGGGCTCCATCCTCCACCTGACGGCGGGCGATGTCGAGCGCCTCCTCATATTTCTTCTCCTGTATCAGTCGCAGGAAACGACGAGAGCCGGCCACGTTGCAGCGTTCACCGATGTTCATGAAGTTGATGAGTGGCGAGACCTCCAGCATCTCCAACCCCGAGAGTTGCAGGTAAGCAGGTGGCTCTGCCTTCCGGTGGGGAGGAGCACTCTCCGCCATCGCTACATAGCGGGCGATGTGGTCGGGGGTGGTGCCACAGCAACCACCGATAATGTTGACCAGTCCCTCTTCCATAAACTCCCTGATCTGCAGCGCCATTTTCTCGGGAGTCTCGTCATACTCACCCAACTGATTGGGCAACCCGGCATTGGGATAGGCACTGATGAAAAAGGGGGCTATGCGCCCCAGCTCCTTCACGTAAGGTTTCAGATCGGCTGCACCGAAAGAGCAGTTCAGCCCTATGGAGAGAGGTTTCGCATGACTCACGGAGGCTACGAATGCCTGGAGGGTCTGTCCCGAGAGGGTCCTGCCCGCCCGGTCGGTGATGGTCACCGATAGCATGAGGGGCGTGTTGATACCGGTCTCCGCGGCCACCTCTTGGGCAGCAAAGATGGCTGCCTTGGCATTGAGCGTATCGAAGATAGTTTCGATCAGCAGCAAATCCACCCCACCCTTCACCAGGGCGGAGATCTGTTCGTGGTACGCTTTGCGGAAGTCGTCGAATGTAGCCGCACGATACATCGGATCCTCCACACGGGGACTCATCGACGCAGTCTTATTGGTGGGACCGATGGACCCGGCCACGAAACGGGGCTTGTGGGGCGTTTTGAGGGTATACTCGTCGGCAGCCTCTCTTGCCAGTCTTGCGGCGGCGAGGTTGATCTCGGCCGCCAGGTGACTCATGCCGTAATCCTGCATCGAGATGGCAGTGGCGTTAAAAGTATTCGTCTCGATGATATCGGCACCGGCATCGAGATATTGGCGGTGGATGGCGCCAATCACATCGGGTCGGGTAATCGAGAGCAAGTCGTTGTTGCCCTTGAGCAACTTCTGTGAATCGGCGAACCGCTCACCACGGAAATCGGCTTCTGTAAGGCCATAGCGTTGTATCATCGTGCCCATCGCCCCGTCAAGGATCAGGATGCGTTCGGCCAGTAATTGTTCAATCTTGTTCATGGGAATAACTTCTAAAACAGTTCTCTACTTTATTGATAACCTCAAAAATAACCATTCATTCCGATATATCGGCAAAAAGGAGCCTAAAATGTGATTCTGCGACTTCTCAGAATGAGCCAGAACCGTCTTAGCCACACCACGGCAAAAGCAATCGTGAACCGTACGGCCAGGATCCACCAGAGGGAGACTCCCAACGCCACAAAGAGCAGGTTGTCTTCCAGAACAGAATGTGAAACAGCCAGGTGATGGTTCAGCAGGCTCGCCTCCGAACGGGTCACCTTCCCTTCCTTCATCTGGTCAATCATCAGTGCTCCTCCGTAGGCCAGTCCTACTATGTAACCGATCAACCAAAGGAAAGCGGTGCTCCCGGGCAGTCCGAAGAATGTGAGCAGTGGTTCGATCGCCCTGCTAAGTTTAGGGATGAGCCGATAGGCTTCCAACATGCTGTATAAAAAATTCAACAGGAAAACAATTACCAGTATGAGCAAAGCTATATGGAGTGAGCTCTTCAACCATAGCATCAGGAGTGTACCCAGCGAGGTGGCCGTTTCAATGTTTCCCTGTGCGAAGAGGGGCATTCCCATCTCTGCAGGTAGAATCAGGTTGAGCAGCACCCCCACGACGATGCTCATGCTCATACGTAGCAGTGTCATTGCCCAGAAGGAGGTTCCTGTCTTGGCTTGTATGGCGCTCTCCACAGGGAGGTTGTGGGAGATCTGACACATAAGCGCCAGGATGGTTAGCTCACGCAGGGTAATCGGAAGGGAGGTGATGATTGCCAGGGGAGCATATA
>JAEYWK010000094.1 GCA_023431345.1 Pseudomonadota bacterium | reverse complement strand
GCGCCGCACGATGCTGCGGAGCCGGGACGCGGCGACGCCACGCCTGCGACCGGCGCCTCGGCGCCGCGCATCGGCGCGCCCGGCGGCAGCGGCGCTGGCTCGCGGCGGGTCGTGCCGGCTCAGTCGGGGAACGAGACCGTCGGCGGCTTGCCCGCCGGGAGCGGTAGCGGCACGCGCCGGCGCGGCTGAACGGGGCTCGGAGCTGGAGGCGCCGCCGCCGGCTCGCTCGCCGGGCGCGGACGCGAAGCGGGCTTCTCGGCGGGCGTCGCGTTCACCTGCGGTTCTGCTTCGGGCTCCGCCGGCGCGGGCGGCGCGACTTCTTCCGGAGGCGCGACGGGCGGCGGCGAGTCGGGCTCTGCTCGCGCCGGTGCGGCGGGCTCGCTCGGCGCCGCCGGGGTCGCGACCGACTCCGCTGGGACGTTCTCGTCGGGAGCCGCGCGTCCGCGCAGGATCGCGAAAACGAACACGCCCAGCACGACGCCGACCACGATGCCGACGACCTGCATCATGCGCCCCCGTCGCTGCTCTTGTTCCGGGGTGCGCAGCACGACGCGCTTGTCGTCGTGCTCGAGCTCATCGTCGAGCGCCGGCTCGTGCTGGTGATGGCGCTCTTCGTAGAGGCGCTCACCCGCGTCGAAGAACTCATCGTGGATGTCGGGTTCGTGGACGCGCGCCGGCTCTTCTCTTGCAGGCGCCTTGGCTTCTGGCGGCTCGGCGTTGCTCGAGGACAGCGCCTGACCGAGCGACGAAGCCGCCGGCTCGGGCGTTGCCGTCGCGGACGACGCCGCGCGCTCGCTCGGCTGCGCCGGCTCGACGGCGACGCCGCTCCCGAGGCTCAGCGTCTGAGAGAAGCCGTGCTGCTCGCGCTCGCGCTTGCGTTCGAGAGCCGGCTCTCGAACGGTGGGCTGGACGGGCGGAGCGGAGGGCAAGGCCTGCGTTGTTTCCCGTGAAGCCGCGACGTGCGGCATCGGCGGCGTGTTCGGCGCCGCGGAGATGGGCGCCTCTGCGTCGCGAGCGCGCGGCTCCGCCGTGGCCGCGGCGTCGGCCGCGGTTATCGCGGCAGTGATCGAAGGGGACGATGCGGGTGAGCCAGCCACCGGCGCAGCACCGGCGTCCGGCTCGTCCTCGCGACGCGCCGGAAACGGGATGACCTTCCCCTCGGGGCCGTGAGTGTGCGCTGCCTCACGAACGGCGGACGCGGCGCGCGACGCTCGAAGCGAGGCTGGGTCAGAAGCCTCTTCCGCCGCGGGCGCCACGGGCGAATCAGCCAGGGGCCGCTTGGTTTCTGCGACGGGCGCGAAGGGCTTGGCCTCGCTAGCCGTGGCCGCAGCAGGGGCGCTAGCAGCAGGGGCTGGAGCGCTAGCCGGCGCCTCGTCGGTGCTCGGCGTGGACTGCACGGCGGGCGCAGCCTCGGCCTCGGGCGCAGCGGGGCGGAGCTCGACCGGAGCCACCGGCCCGAGCCCCGCGTGCGTGCGGTGAGCGAGACGCGCTTCCGGCGCCGAGGTCGCCGCCGCCGGTGCCGCCGCAGCCTGGTGCGCGCTCTGGTGCACGCTGGGCATGACCACCCTCGGGCGTGAACGCTCCGCGCTCGCGTGCGAGCTTTGCATGAAGCTCGCGTCGGGGTGACTGTCACGTGGGCTGAGGCCGGGCAGCGTCTCCGGCACCACGGAGGGCTCACCAGGGAGCGCGAGGGGCGGCGCCGACGGACGCCACGACGGCGCCGCCGGCTCGGCGGGCAAGCGCGGCTCGCTCGTGTACTCGGGCACGACGTCTTCGTCGGCGGGAGCGGACCAGCGCTCCGCGGGGCGACCGCTATTTTGCGGGAGCTCTTCGCTCGGCACCACGTCGTCGTCGGGAGCCGTTTGCGAGATGACGAGCAAGCCTTCGAAGAACAGCTTCGTGATCGTGGACAGCGTCGACAAATCCTCGAACGGCGAGTCGTCGACGACGTCGAGCAGCGTGCGCTTGCCGTCGAACAGGCGCAGAATCCCGTTCAGGTCGTCGGGGATCTCGTTGAGACGCTCGACCAACTGCTCGTGATCGACCTCGAAGATGGTAGCTAGCGGCGGCAGCTGCTCGCACAGGCGCCCCCACTCGTCGACGCGGCGCATGCCCTCCATGAGCAAGCCCTGCGTGGAGGTCGGGATGATGTCTTCGCGATCGATCGGGCAAAACTCGACCTCGAAGTGGCCCGAGCTCCAGATCAAGGCGCGATAAACCGCTTCTTCGCCGCGCAGGCGGCCGAGCTCGGCATCGACGACCTTGCCATCACGAAAGTAGATGCGCGCTTCACGTCGACCGTTGCCGATCTTGCCGACGCCCGTCTTGCGGCTAATTTCGAAGGTTTGCAGGAGGTCGACCACCCCCATGTCTTCGAGTGAGCCAGACAGCCGCGTGCGCCGGCTCATCGGCATGGCGGTGGCCATGCGCTCCTGCGTGCGGCGCGCCAAGAGCAGGTTGACTCGCGCGATCAGCTCGCGCACGAAGATGGGTTTGGTGAGGTAATCCTCCACCCCCAGCTCCAGGCCGCGGATCTTGTCTTCGATCGACTTTTGGCTGGTGAGGAACACGACCGGAATGTGGGCGTGCTCCGGCCGATCTTTCATGCGCCGCACCAGCTCGTAACCGTCGAGACGCGGCAGCCTGGTGTCGCTGAGGATCAAGTCGGGGGCCGAAAAATCAATCTTTGCCAGCGCGTCCGCGCCATCGCTGGCGGTCGTCACGCTGTACCCCGACTTCTTCAGGCTTACTTCCAAGACGCGCACGCTGCGCGGGTCGGCATCAACCAGAAGGAGCTGTTTCTTTGCCACTCTTTACCACTTGCCCGTCGTGCCCCGGTTGGACGACTCGAGAAGCGTTGAAGGCTTTGCCTCTCCTGTCAAGCAAACAGGCCGCGCCACGCGTCAGCGCGCCCAGGGGTCCACGATCTCGCCCGAGCCGAGGTGCGGGTTCTGGCTCGGCGCCGGCTCGCGAGCGGGGCTCGCTGTCGCGCCGCGCGTTTTCGCCCCTGCCGGCTTACGGGCGGGTAAACGCTCGACCGAAGGTTGCGTCGTGGGTGGAGCAGGGCGCGGCGAGGCCTCGAGCCGTGCAGGGGCCGCAGCAGACGTCGTGGCCGCACCAACGCTCGCACGCCCGGCGACGCTCGTGGGCGCACCCACGCTCGGGGACGCGCCCACGCTCGGGGACGCGCCCACGCTCGGGGCCGGAAACGACGTCATTGCCCGCTCGCGAACGGGCTCGGCGCGGCGCAGCACGAACACGAAGCCGAGCCCCAGCAGGAACGCCACGGCGATGATCGCGAGGGGCAGGAGCTTGGACGGGCGGCGCAAGCGCTCGTTCGGAGGAGGCAGCTCGACCTGGTCGAGCAGCGATGCAGCAGGGCTGCCGCGGACGCGAGAGGGCTGCGGCAAGCGCTCGTCGAAATCGAGCAGCAGCGCGCCCAAGCTCTCGTAGCGAGCATCGGGCTGCTTCTGCAAGCAGCGCAAGATGATGTCTTCGAGCGCGCCGAGCGACTTGAGCTCGGGGCAGAGCGCGCTGGGCGGCGCGGGCGCCATGTACATGTGCTTGGTCAGCACGCCCATGTAGCTGTCGGCTTCGAACGGCACTCTGCCGGTAAACATCTCGTACATGACGACGCCGAGCGCGTAGATATCGGCGCGGTGGTCGACGGCCTCGCCCGCCGCTTGCTCGGGGCTCATGTAATGCGGAGTGCCGAACACCATGCCCGCGCGCGTGAAGCGGCTCGAGCCGATCACCTTGGCCAGGCCGAAGTCGACGATCTTGACGAGGTCGCGCTCGCCGTCACCGCGCCCGACGTGGATGTTGTCGGGCTTCAGGTCGCGGTGCACGATCGACGCGTCGTGCGCCGCTTTCAGCGCTCGCGCGAGCTGCCGCACGATGTCGAGGCCCCGCGCGGCCGGTAGTGGTCCGCCCCGCCGCAAGAGCGCGGCCAGCGACTGCCCCTCGAGCAGCTCCATCACGAAGTAGACCTGTCCGCTCTCCAGCCGGCCGAAGTCGGTGATCTCGACCAGGCCAGGGTGAGAAACGGCGGCGGCGGTGCGCGCCTCCTGAATGAAGCGGGCGGCAATCTCGCCGTCGAGCGCGAGATCTTGGCGCAGCACCTTGAGCGCGAAGCGCTTCCCGAGCGCGCGGTGGCGCACGCAGTAGACGCTGCCCATGCCGCCTTCGCCTATCACCGACAGCACTTCGTAGCGCTGATCGACCACGGTGCCGAGCAGGGCGTCGCTCGCCGAGTCCCGATCGCTGGCGGCGACGAGCAGGGTTCCGTCGAACGGGCAGAAGCGCCCGTCGCGCGAGAAGTGCGCGCCGCAAGTCGGACACGACGTAGCGCGCGGCGTAGCTGCAGCCGGCGGCGGCTGCGTGTCGTCACGCCGCCCGCCGCCGAATCGCAGGACCGTCTCGTCCCTCACGACATCTTGGCGCCGCACTCGTTGCAGAAGCGCGCTTGCGGCTGATTCTGCGCGCTGCAGCTGGGGCAGCGCGCGGGCGCCTGGGCGGCGGGAGCACCCCCAGGGGCGGGCGCCGCCGGAGGCGGAGCGTAGGCGCCGGGAGCCGGCGGCGGGCCATAACCGGGCGCGGGCGGCGGCGGCCCGTAGCCAGGAGGCGCGCCATACCCGGGCGGCGGGTAGCCCGGTGGGGGGTAGCCCGCGGGCGGATACCCGGGAGGCGGATACCCCGGCCGAGGATACCCAGGCGGCGGGTAGCCCGCCGGCGGATAGCCGGGAGGCGCGACGGCGCGCTGGCCGTAACCGAGGCCGGCGCCCAGCGCCATGCCTTGCGCCATCGCGGCGCCAGCGGTGCCGTCACCACCTTGCGCGAGGCCCTGGCCGAGGCCCATCGTCGCCTCGGCGGCCGCGAACTGCCCGTAGCGCTGCATGTCGAGCTGGTTGACGTAGCGCGCGCGCTGCTGGAACTCCTGGTCCAGCGCGAACTGGCGGGCCTGCGCTTCGGCTTGCGCCTTGGCCACGCCGCGCTGCGCCGCCATCGCCTCCACCTTGGCCTGCGCGATCACGTCTTGCTTCTCGTCGAGGCGACGCTGGTCCTCTTCGCTGACGTTGATGTTCAGCTTGCCGATCTCGAGCACCTGCACGCCGCAGTTCGAGAGGTCCGGGCAGTTTTGCACGATGCGCCGGGCGACCTCGGGCCCCATTTGCCCCAGATCCAAGAGCGTGTACTCGCGGCTCTTGATCAGCTCGCCCACGGTGCTCTTGAGCCCCATGAACAGCAGATCTTTCACCCACTGCATCGCGCGGTCCGGGTTGCCGCCCTGCCCTACGAAGCCGACCAAAAACTTGTAGGGATCGACGACGCGGAACGAGTAAGTGCCGTTGGCGCGCAGCGTGACGCGCAGCTCGAGATCGGGATCGCGCATCGAGCCGATCTGATCGCCGAATGTCTCGTTGTACATCGGCTTCATCGTCACGAAGTACAGCTCGCTGATGAAGATGTTGCCGCCCGTGAACTGGTCGACCAGCGAGCCCAGAAATGGGATGTTCTGCGTCGTCAGCGTGTAGGGCTCGCGCTGGGGGCCGAGGGTGCCGACGAAGAAGCCGTTCTTGAAGAACAGCACGACCTCGTCCGAGTCGACGGTGAGCTGGCTCCAGAACGGGAAGTTCTGGTCCGGATGCTTGTAGAGCACCTTGCCCTTATGCGCGTCGGCGCGCGCGATCATCATCCGCTGCACGCCGCCCTTCACGAAGTCCATGATGCCCATGTGCCTTACACGCTCCTATGAATGCTCGAAAACCGCGCGAGAAAGCCTATTGTACACGGGACGGCGCGCCTCGTGTAGGCTGAGCTGCTTGTCTGCCGCGACCTCGGATATCGAGCTAGAGAAGCTCGGCGCCCCCGTTCAAAAGGTGCTCTCGGAAGGAGCGCCCCTGCCCGTCAAGATGATGGCCTCCAAGGGCGTCATCCCCGGCGCAAAGCCGCACGAGATCGTGATCGCGATCGCCGCGCTGGCGGGCAGCGAGGACGAGAAGCTGCGCGAGTCGGCGCGCGGCACGCTCGCCAAGCTGCCCCCGCCGATCCTGACCGGCGCGCTGTCGGCGGACTTGCCCGCGAGCGTGATCCTTCAGCTCGCGCCGCTGTACGCGACCAACCACGAGGTCATCGAGAAGCTCTTGCGCATGCCGCGCATCGGCGGGAGCGCGCTCGAGCTCTTGGCCGCCGCCGCCGACGAGCGCGCCGGTGAGCTCATCGCCACCAACGAAGAGCTGATGCTCAAGCATCCGGTGGTGATCGAGAAGCTCTACATGAACAAGCGCGTGCGCATGTCGACCGCCGATCGGTTGATCGAGCTGTGCGTCCGCAACGACATCGAGCTGTCCATTTCGGCGTTCAAAGAGGCGGCCATGGCCATCAAGAACGAGCTCATCGCGGAGCCCTCCGAGGAGCCGACGTACGACGACCTGCTGTTCCGCGAGACGCAGGAGACGGCGGCCCGGCTGGCGCTGGAAGAGAACGAGGACACGCACGAGATCGACGACGAGGGCGAGGAGAAGGTCAAAGAGAAGGTCGTGCCCCTGTACGCGCGCATGGCCGACATGACCGTGTCGCAGAAGATCCGCTGCGCGACGCTGGGCAGCGCCGCGGAGCGGCTGCTCTGCGTGCGCGACTCGAACCGCCTCGTGGCGGCAGCAGCCGCGAAGAGCCCGCTGCTCAAAGAGCCGGAGGCGGTTCAGATCAGCGCGAGCCGCATCGTGAGCGAAGACGTGCTGCGCATCTTGGCGCTCAACAAAGATTTCACGCGCAACTACCAAATCAAGCTGAACCTGGTCTCGAATCCGCGCACGCCGTTCTCGTTCGCGTCGCGTATGGTGCCGCTCTTGCGCGAGAGCGAGCTGAAGATGCTGGCCAAGAGCAAGAACGTGACGGGCGCGATCTCGACGGCGGTGAGGCAGCAGCTAGCGAAGAAGTCGCACAGCAAGGGCTGAGGAGTCAGACGACGTCCCGGGATTAGGGACGATGGCGCCCCTCCCGGCCGCAGCTCGACGTCACTCAATCCCCGGTCGAGCGCTCACGTCTCTTCTGCAGCGCCGACAACCTCGCCGCTCGCTGCATCTCCGCCTGCTTCACCTTCTCGGGGTCGATCAGGAACGGAGCGAGCCGCTCGGCGCGCTCGAAGCGATCTTTGTACTTCAAGGCTTCGAGCTTGGTCTTGAACGGGCCGATGCGGACGCGGTGCCACAAGCCGCGGTCCGGCACGTGAGCGGCTTGGCGAAAGGCGCGGTGGCCGCGCTTGCGCAGATCTTCGACCGCGCGCTCGGCGTCGCTTTGCTCCTTGAAGCTGGCGACCTGCAGCTGAAAGCCGCCGTCCATCCCTTCGGGCGCGAGCTCGGCGTCGGTCTTCGCGGCCGCGGCCGCCGCGGCCAGATCGGTGAGGCTGTCGCGCGGGTTCGTGATCACGGGCGACGAGTTCAGCAGCGTGCCGACCGGCAGGGGAACCACGGGCAAGCGATCGGTCGCGGGCGGCGGCGCGCTCGGCGCGACCTCGAGGGCGTCCGCATCTCGCTTGACGAGACGCCCCCGCTCGTCTTTCACGGCCGCGAGCGCCGTCGTCGGCGTGCTGTCGTCGCTCAAGATGCGTGGGAAGCTCACGTCCTTGCCGTCGAGCGCCTCCGCGGGCAGCGCGTTCGACTTGGCCTCCGCCACGAGCGCGGCCAGCGGGTCCTGAGTCGACTTGGCGGGCCCCCCACCCTTGTTCGACATCATGACGGACGCGGTCACCACCGCCGCCCCCGCCAGCGAGACCAGCAGCAGCGTGCCGATTCGAGAAGGACGGGCGGAGTCTTGCTCCTGGATCTGCTCGAGGTTTCGGACGTTGACCGGGGCCATGGGCGCTCTTTGCCCTCGATAGCGACAAAACTCGGATCGGGCCTAGTTTTCTGCGGCTCCCGCGGCGGACACCACCCGCCCCGAGCTCAGCACCACCGCGTCGGTCAGCGGCGCCACCACCGGCGCGCCCGGCCAGGCGATCACGCGACGCAGCGGCCCCGTCCCGCTCACGCGAACCCGCGCGCCGAGGATGCTGCCCTCGAGCGTCACCCCCGAAGGCAGCGCCACCCCCGGCGCGCTCCACGAGCCTCGCCCCGCGAGCCACTCACGGTTGGCAGCGACGTACGCCTCGAGATCGCCGAGATCCGACCAAGGCGCCGCGTGCGGCACCGTGTACAACTTTCTTCCGGCCGCCAGGTGGGCGAGCCCCACGTCTCCGAACAGGCAGCCCTGCTCGGGCAGCTCACTGACGACGCCGGGGCCGAGCGCCATGATGCCGATGTAGTCGGCCGAGCGCGTCTCGCGACCGAACACACGACCGCGCAGGCGAACGACGCTGCCGTCGTCGTCGAGCCCGACCGTGCCCGCGCGCCCCTCGCGTTCACTCACGAGCAGCACCTGAGCGTCGCGTTCGCGCGCGATGTCGAGCGCGGCGCCGGGCGACGCCTCGGTCAGGATATCGCCGTTCCAAACCAACACCGGCGCGCCGGGCTCGAAATGCGCGCGCGCGCCCGCTACGCCCCCTGCCGTGCCGCGAATGGATGGCTCGACCACTACTTGAATATCCAAGTCTAATTCTTTGTTAATTGTAGATATTTTCGCATGCTCATGGTGCACATTAGCGACCAAACGCGCGATACCTGCGCGGCGGCATGCGGCCGCGATGTGGGCCAGCAGCGGGCGGTCACCGACCGGCACCACCGGCTTGGGCAGCTCGAGCGTGAGCGGCTGGAGCCGCGTGCCGAACCCGGCCGCCAAGATCAACGCGGACGACATGGAGACGAGTATGCCCGAAAGCTCGCCCGGCTCGCGACGCGCGTGGTACCCGAGCGGAGGCGATGAGCTACCTGCGTTCCCTTTCGGCCGCGCTGCTATCGGCGTTCGGCAGCTTCAGCCTCGTCACGGCGTCCGGCTGCGGCACCGCCGCCGTCGGCATCGACGACTGCCGTGACATCGAGAAAGCTCGCTGCCGCGCCAGCAAGGCCTGCGGAACCGTGGACGACGTGCCAGCTTGCGAGCGGTACGTGCGCGACCATTGCCTGCACGGGCTCGCCGGCAAGCCTCCGGGAGCGACCGCGGTCGCCGCGTGCACGAGCGTGATCGAAGCCGCCGGCCGCTGCGCCGAGGATGACCCCGAGATCGCCCTCGCCGATTGCGAGCCGGGGGTGACGGCGAGCGGGCGCGGCCTGCGCACGGCTTGCGACGTCGTGGCACGTCCCGAGCGCACCCGCGAATGCGCCTTCCTGGCGGAGCTGCCGGACGACGACGACGACGGCAGCGGCGGAGCGGGCGGACAGCCGAGCGACGACGACGACGACGGCAGCGGCGGTACGGGCGGACAGCCGAGCGACGACGGCAGCGGCGCCAGCGCCGGCAGCTCGGCCGGCGGCAGCCGCAGCGCCGAAGATTCCGAGGGCGGCGCCCCGGCCGAGTAGCTCGTGCCCCGAGCTTGCCGGAGCCAGAGCCCTGGTCTACAGACGCGGGCGCCCATGCCCGCCCGCCCGCTCCGACGCTTCGAACCAGCCCTGCTCGCCGTCGGGTTGGCGCTGGCCGTGCACACCGGCTGCTCCAACGATTCTGCCGCGACCTTGGGCGTCACGCACCCGACGCTGATCGAGATCGCCCCCGAGCAATTTCGGGGTCAGGTGCCCTGCGCGGCCGACGGCGACGAGCCCGGTCTGAAGCGCTACGTCGCCACGCTGTTCGATCCCAACCCGATCGCTCGCGGCAGCGGCGGTGCGAGCGGCGACGAACGCAGCGCTGAGGACGCCGGCGGGGCCGCCAACGACGACGACGCGACCGACGACTTCGCGCTGCCGAGCTCGGGTCCGACGTCTTGCCTGGCAGGAGTCGGCTTCGGCTTCATCGTGCCCGGCCGCCACTACTACGCCAAAATCGCGGGCTACGCGCGTGACGACATCGCGCCACGCGCGCCCGGCAGCGCGCTCGTCGTCGACCCCGACGGCGCGCCGGTCGAGCCGCTGTGGACGGCGGAGTGCGACGCGACGCTGGCCGTCGATCAGACCATCGTGCGCGTCAAGCGCTGCTCGAGCTTCCGCGCGGCGGACGCGAGCGCGCCCGGCAGCGTGCGAGTGCTCGTGCCGGCGCTGCTCGGCGGTCTGAGCTGCGGCGCGGGCCCCGGCGAAGTCGAGCGCCTGGCCGTCAGCCTCGAGGTGGATGGTGATCCCTTCCTGCAAACGGTGGCCTGCGACGCGGGCCAAGTGACCTTCGACGACTTGCCGCCCCATCGCCAGGCCCGCGCCGTCGTCGAGGCGTTCAGCGCTGGCAGCGTCGAGCCCCTGGCCGCCAGTAGCTGCGCCGCTCGCACGCTGCCCGAGGCGGTCGTCGTGGCGCAATGCACCGCGCTCCGGGAAGAGGGCGCGTTGCGCGTCGACTTGCCCGCCGTGCTCGAGCTACTCGACTTGAAGTGCCAAGACGTGACGGACGTCCGGCTCCAGGCCGCGGGCGAGGAAGCGGCGCAGAGCTTTCCGCCGCCAGCGTGCGGGCAGTCGGTCGAGCACGAGCTCCCGGCCGGAGCTGCCAACCTCACGGTCAGCGTCGTCCACGACGGCGAGGTGAGCGCCGTGAGCTGCTTTGGCCAGGTCTCCCCGGGCCGCACGGTCCTCGCGGAGTGCGAGCTACCGTAGAAGCTCGGGCCTTCGGCCGCGCCGCGTGCCGACCGAGCCAAGCTGCGTTATAGCAAGGAGGGAGAGCCCATGCGTGCAAGCGAAGGTGCGACGCTGAATTGGCCACGCCCCGGCAAAGCGCTGCGCGGCGTGATGCTGGCCATCTTCGCTATCTGGCTCACGTTCGCGATCGGCCTCAACTGGGGGTCGGCCCCCGTCTCCGTGTTCGAGGCGCTGACCGGTAACACCGAGCGTATCTTGCACGGCGAAGTGTGGCGCTTGTTCACGGCGCCGCTCGTCCACAACCCCATCGGCAGCGACGGCGTCTTCCACATCATCACCACGCTGCTCGGCCTGTACTTCCTGGCGACGCGGCTGGAAGAGCAGTGGGGAGCGGCGCGCATGCTGCGCTTCATCGCGCTCTCGGCCGTGCTCTCGTACCTCTTCCAGATGGTCGTCAGCCTGATCCTGCCGGCCAGCATCGGGGAGCGGCTCGCGGGGCCGTCTTGGTTCGGCTTGTCGCCCGCCATCACTGCCATCGCGATCGCCTGGGCGCTCACCTTCAAGAACGCGGTCGTGCAGCTGTTCTTCGTGATCCCGGTGACCTCGCGCATGCTGCTCATCTCGATCATCGGCTTCGCCCTGCTCTCGCTCGTCGCGGGCGCGCGGCCCTACGAAGGGATGATTTCCGTCTTCGGCGGCATGGGCTGCGGCTGGCTGCTCGGTGGCGGCACCCCCTCGCCGCTGCGCAAGGCCTGGCTGAAGCTGCGCCTGGCCCAGCTCGACAGCGAGGCTCGACGCGAAAACGGCCGCAGAAAACCGCGTCCTAACCCAGGCGGTCTGCGGGTCATCCCCGGCGGCCGCTCGAGCGACGACGACGACCGCGGACCGGATGGAAGGTTCCTGAATTAGGGTGTAGAACGCTGCGCTCATGCCGGCGCGGCTCGCCCACCTGACCTCCATCGACCGTTTGACGCCGGAGCTTGCGAACGAGCTCCTCGACAAAGCCGACGAATTTCTGGAGGTGACGCGGCAGCCGATCGTCAAGCTGAGTGAACTGCGCGGCAAGACGATCATCAACGTCTTCTACGAAGCCTCGACCCGCACCCGCACCTCGTTCGAGCTCGCGGGCAAGCGCCTCGGGGCGGACGTCGTCAACATCGGCGGCTCCGCCACCAGCACCAGCAAGGGCGAAACGCTGCGCGACACGGTCAAGACGCTCGACGCCATGCACGCCGACGCGATCGTGATCCGCCACCCCGCCTCCGGCGCGCCGGACTACGTGGCCAAGCACACGCGCGCCAGCGTGATCAACGCCGGCGACGGCATGCACGAGCACCCGACCCAGGCCCTGCTCGACAGCCTGACGATCCGGCGCCACCGCGGCAAGGATTTCCGGGGCCTCACGGTCGCGATCTTGGGCGACGTTCTGCACAGCCGCGTGGCGCGCTCGAACGCCAAGCTGCTGAAGATGCTCGGCGCCAGCGTGCGCCTCGCGGGCCCGCGCACGCTGCTCCCGCGTGACGCGGCCGCGCTCGGCTGCCCCCTTTACGAGCGCATCGAGCCCGCGCTCGAAGGCGCTGACGTCGTGATGATGCTGCGCATCCAGCGCGAGCGGCTCGGGGCGGCGCTCTTCCCGAGCCTGCGCGAGTACGCCCGCGTCTTCGGTCTGAACGCGGCGCGGCTTTCGCTGGCCAAGCCGGACGCGCTCGTCATGCACCCAGGCCCACTCAACCGCGGCGTCGAAATCTCCGAGGACATCGCGGACGGCTCGCACTCGGTCATCCTCGACCAAGTCGAAGCGGGAGTCGCCGTGCGCATGGCCGTGCTCGCCTTCGCTGCCAAGTCGTAACGGCTCGGGATAACAGGGAGGTTGCGAGCCGGGGCGGGGCCGCGCTCATCGACGTCGTGCGCTCGTTTTGTGGGGGCGCCAGAGTGATACGGCGCTTGCGTCGCTCTTTACGCCGTCAAGTCGACTTGCTGGACGCGAGGAGCGTGACCGCCGAGCATTTGCTCGGCCATGGCCGCGAAGCTCTTGGGTAGATCCGTCACCAGCAGCTCCAGCTCCTCGCCCGGCTGCGGCTCCGTGGCGGCGGGGGAGATCTTTTCGTCGTCAATCCAGGCTTGTACGGCGGCGGCCGTCGCCACCGCGCTATCGACGACCGGGATCGAGCGGCCCGATAGCTCCGCCGCCACCTCGGCGATCACGTGCTTGAGCAGCGGGTAGTGGGTGCAGCCGAGCACGATCACGCTCACGTTGGCGGCGATCAACGGCTCGAGGTAGCGGCGCACCGCCAGCCGCGGCACGTCACCCGTCAGCCAGCCCTCCTCGACCAGCGGCACGAGCAACGGCGCCGCTTGCGCGACGACCTCTGCCCGCGTCGACAGCTGGCTGACCGCGCGCGGATACGCTCCGGAAGCCACCGTTCCGGCGGTGCCCAGCACGCCGATCGGGCCACTGCCGCCGACGCCCGTCAGCGCCGACAGCGCCGCGCGCGCCCCGGGCTCGACCACGCCCAGCACCGGCAAATCCAGCTCCGCCCGCAAGATCTCGACCGCGACCGCGCTCACGGTGTTGCAGGCGATCACGAGCGCCTTCACCCCGCGCTCGAGCAAGAGCCGGGCGCAGCCGCGCGCGTAACGCACGACCGTCTCGGCCGAGCGCGTGCCGTAGGGAACGCGCGCCGTATCGCCCAAGTAGATGATGCGCTCGCGTGGCAGCGCCCGCCGCAGCGCCGCGGCCACCGTCAGGCCGCCGAGCCCTGAATCGAACACCCCGAGCGGCGCGTCGGCCGAGAGTCGCCGCGCCGCGTCCGAGCTCACACGTCCTCGATGCGAAGCAGTCGCGCCTTGCTCTTCAAGATGGCCTGCTGCTCGATGCTGGCGATGGCGCGGCGCACCGCGCCCTCTTTCGTTTGGTGCGTGAGGATACAAACCGGCACCGCGTCGCCCTCGCCCTCGGCGCGGCCCTCCTGCACCATCTGCTCGATCGACACGCCCTCGGCGCCGAGCGCGGAGGCGATGCGTCCGAGCACGCCGGGGTGATCGCCGACGTCGAAGCGCAGGTAATAGCGAGTCTCGATGTCGTCCGGCGACATCACCGGCCGCGAGCGCAGCTGAATGCCGCGCGTCGCCAGGCCAGACTCACCATGGATGCGCGACGCGGCCACGTCCACGATGTCGGCCACCACGCTGACCGCGGTCGGCATATCGCCCGCGCCGCGCCCGACCAACAAGCACGGGCCGAGCGCGCGGCCCATCAAGAAGACGCCGTTCAGCACGCCGTCGACGTTGGCGAGCACGCTGTTCTTGGGCACGAGGGCGGGGTGGGCGCGCAGCTCCACCTGCTCCCCGCGGTCGTGCCCGATGCACAGGTGCTTGAGCGTGAAGCCGAAGCGATCCGCGAAGCGGAAGTCGATGTCCTCTACGCCCTCGATGCCCTCGATCAGGAATTGATCGGTGTCGACGCTCGTCTCGAACGCCAGCATGCTCACGACCGACAGCTTTTGCGCCGCGTCGCCGCCTCCGACGTCGAGCGTCGGATCGGCCTCGGCGTAGCCCAGCTCTTGCGCTTCCTTGAGCGCCGCCGCGAAGGTGAGCCCGTCTTGGCGCATGCGCGTCAAGATGTAGTTACAGGTACCGTTCAAGATCGCGTGCACGCTGGAGACGGTGTCGCTAGCGAGGGCTTCGCGCAGCGTGCGGATGATCGGAATGCCGCCGCCCACCGACGCCTCGAACGCCAGGTCGACCTTGTTGTCGATGGCGGCCTGGATCAGCCGCGGGCCGTGCTTCGAAATCAGGTACTTGTTCGCGGTGACGACGGAGCGCCCGCCAGCCAGCGCACGCTCCAAATAGGCGCTTGCCGGGTTCTCGCCGCCGATCACTTCGACTACCAGGTCTACCGCGCCGTCGGCGAAGATGGTCTCCGGGTCGGTCGTGAGCCACTCGCGCTTGCACTCGCTGACGCGCGTCTTGTTCAGGTCACGAACCAAGACATGCTTCACCTCCAGCGGCGCGCCGACGCGCGACGCCAAGAACTCGCGATTGTCCTCGAGGAGGCGCAGCACGCCACCACCCACCGTCCCGCAACCAAGCAGGGCGATCTTCACCGGGGACTTCTCTGACTCACTCAAAGCGGGACCTCCAAACGCGGGACACTCCGGGTTTTTCGCGAGATCTTGAGCTACGTCAAGCGTTTACTGCCCCGCTCTCCCCCGGGCGCCGCGCTCAACCGGCCGCGGGGCGCGAGCGCGACGGATTGACGTCGGTTTGGGGGTCGTCGGCCGTCGCCCCGGTCTCCGGAGCCAAAAATGAGTCGAGCCACACCTGACGCGGCCGCACGCGGGCGAAGATGCTCCGCCGCGGCGCGTTCGACATTTCGCCTTCCCAGCTGCGGATCCGCGGCCGGCCCGCGTTCGCGGCAAGCTCGATCGGCATGCCCGACAGCGGATCGGCCGCGACGATGATGAACGAGTGATAGTGCAGCTTTTCGTCGTCGCGCGGGCCCAAGATGGCCACGATGTCGCCGCGACGGTAGTGGTGCCGCTCTCGGTACAAGCGGCCGAAAAATTGCTCTCGATTGCGCAGCGGCACGCGCGCGTCCGGCGGCGGCTCGTACACGTCGAAGGCCTCGCGGTGCGCGCGCGCGAAGCCGATGAAGCTCTCGACGCTGCGGCGATTTTCGAGCCGCGTGTCGTCGAACAGCAGGCGCCCCCGGGGGCGCGCCCGAGGCATCTCCCGCGATTGCCACCAGCTGCCGCCGGCGCGCTCGAACGTGTCGATCACGAAATCGATGCAGACCTGCGGCGGCCGCGGTCGCCCCGCCCCGTCGAACACCGCGTAGCGATCGCCGTTGAACTCGAAGCTCGAGCGACCGTTCAAGTACGCGGTCCGCCACTCTGGCCGCAATTTGCCGTCTTGTTGGCCCTCTTCGGTCTTCGGCTCGTCGAACGGCAGCCCTTCGTCTACCTGCTCCACCATCACGGAGAGCAAGCGCTCTTGGGCGTGCTCGGCCCGAGCCGCTTCGGCGCGAGCCGCCATCACGGCGGCGCGCTCGGCCCCCAGCGCCTCACACTCGAGCTTCGCGGTCAGGCCCTCCACGCGCAGCACCGCCGGCGTCCGCGACGCTCCGTAAACGAGCTGCACGCTCAGCGCGCCAGCGGCGGCGTGGAGCACCCGCACCTCATCGAAGCCGAGCTGCCGGCGCAGGGGGCGCAAATCCACGTGACGCGCGCCCTCGAACGGCGCGCTCGCCGACGTCACGCGGTCGAAGAGCAGCAGCTTGGCGCGGCGCCCGCGCTCGTCGCCCGTCGTATATTCATAGTCGCCGTCTTCCAAGCGGCGCGCGCCGAGCTCTTCCGCCCCGCGCTGAATCAACAGCTCTGGGTCGCGAAACAGCAGCGAAAGCGTGAGGGCGGCGTAGAGCGACGCTAGCTCGGGCAGCTCCACGTACAAGTAGCCGTCGCGCAGGAAGACCGCGCGCGCCAAGGCCGGGTCCTTCCTCACCTGGCCGACGACCCTGTCGAACGTGGCGTAGCCGGGCGAGAGCTCGAGCTTCTTGCGCAGGCCCTCGGCGACCGCGCTCGTCTCGTCGACCGGCGGCGTCGACGAGAAGAACACCGGCACGCTCTTGGCGCGACCCAGCAGCTGCGCGCGCAGCTCGGGCGTGTCGACGACCGGCAGCGGCTCCGCCGGCGCGCGCGCCAGCTCGGCTGCCCGCGCCGCGCAGACCACCTGCAGATCCGGCGCGGGCGGAGCCAGCCGCGGCGGGCGCGGGGCCTCCAGCGTTCGCGGGTTAGGGTTGACCCCGAGCCGCTGAAAGGCGAAAGCCGCGCCCAGCGAACCGCCGAGCACGACCGCCAGCGCGCGCACGCTCACGCCGCTCAAGAGGCGAGCTTTCACCCCTGAAATCTGTAACATACTCAGCCCGAGAAACGCCTCCCCCACCATGCCGATTCCTTACCGCAGCCGCACCCGACCCGACCCCCGCCTCGCCACCTGCTCTGTTCTCCTACGGAAGCACGACGCGGGCTCACAAGATGTGGGGAATCTGCCCACGCTCGGCGCGTCACTTCGGACGCTCTGCATCGACATCGGCGGCACCGGCATCAAGATGATCGTCCTCGACCCCGAGGGCAATCCGCTCAACGAACGCGCCCGCGAGCTCACGCCCAAGCCCGCCACCTTCGAAGCGGTGCTGGCCGTCATCAGCTCGATGATCCCCCAGCAGCCCCGCTTCGATCGCATCTCGGTGGGCTATCCGGGCGTCGTCATCAAGGGGCGCACCCTCAGCGCCGCGAACCTCGACTCGTCGTGGCTGGGTCAGAACCTGCAGACCGCGCTCGAGACGCGCACGGGCGTGCCGACGCGCGTGGTGAACGACGCGGACCTGCAGGGCTTCGGCGTCATCGAGGGCGAGGGCCTGGAGATGGTGCTCACGCTCGGCACCGGAGTCGGCTCCGCCCTGTTCATCAACGGCCACTTGGTGCCGAACCTCGAGCTAGGTCACCACCCCTTTCAAAAAGACAAGACCTACGAAGAGCGTCTCAGCGACGCCGAAATGAAAGAGCACGGCAAGCAGAAGTGGAGCAAGCGCGTCGGCGAAATGCTCGAGCTGCTCGCCGCCATCTTCAACTTCGACCACCTCTACATCGGCGGCGGCAACGCCGAGCACATCAAGGTCCCGCTTCCCAAGAACGTCACCCTCTTCGGCAACGTCGACGGCATGACCGGCGGCATCCGCCTCTGGGACGACACCGACCTCTAAAAGCCGGCCGCCACCCTGGCGATAGGGAGACGCCAGCACGGTCTCCTCCGGAGGCGGTCCCGACCGGATCCCGAAAAAGGCCCTGCTCCCCTGCAGCCAGCGGCGCTGCACGGCCCGTCCGTGCTCGGCCTCCGGCCTGCGCGCGGGCGGGGGCCCTCAAGCGCGGGCGCCCGCCCGCCCGAGGGACCCACCAGCGCCCGCCCGAAGTAGGCGCGCGCCGCGCGCTCACTTCGGGGGCTTGGGCACTTTCTCGTCGCTCATCACGCACGACGACAGATCGAAGAGCATGAAAGCGACGGCCTTTTCTTGAGCCGTGAGGTCGCGCACTTCGCAGCTGGCGGGGAACCCCGCCGTGTGCGAAATCGTGTCGACGTCCACCGCCGCGACGTGCAGGTTCGTGTAGACCTCGCGCCCGCACATCTGCTCCTCCGGAACGCCGATGGGAGTGTTGAAGGACATGTACTGGATGGCCTTGGGCGCGTCCGGAAAGTTCGGATTGTCGACCGTGATCCATTCGCGCGCCACTTCGGCGTTGACGGCCTGGATGTTGTCGCGCGGGTAGACGGTCTCCATCGACCCGAGCGCGGTCGACGCTCCCACGTTGAGGAGCCACTTCGCGAGCGCTTCACCCTTCGGGAACGACTGATTGATCGTGCCAGGGATGGGCGTACCGTCACCGTTCGGATCGCCTGCGCTGCCCGCCGGATTCGGCCGCCGCTCACCCCAAGTGCCCGTGCTCGGCAGCGGGTCCGGCCCGTTCTCGAACCAGACGCTGTGAAAGTGGGAAGCGAACACGCGCCCGCCTTGCGACGCGTATTTGTAAAGCGCTTCCCGCGAAGACATGGGCTTGCCTTGTGCGTTGGTGCCACCTTCGCACGAGAGGATGGTGATGTCGTAGCGCATCAGGCTATCAGCCGTGCTCCACAAGTCAGCGGACGGAGGCAGCCGAGCCCCGCCGTGCGCTGCGTCGAACTCGCTGAGG
Source organism: Pseudomonadota bacterium (assembly GCA_023431345.1). Taxonomy (GTDB): domain Bacteria; phylum Myxococcota_A; class Polyangia; order Polyangiales; family Polyangiaceae; genus PMG-095. The sequence goes on along the minus strand of JAEYWK010000094.1, from coordinate 29,866 downwards.
GGCTGGGTACCCGTGCGGCCCGAGTCGCCGCGGTAGAGATGGATGCGCCCGTCGCCGTCGGGCGTCGAAAACTCGGACGCGTCGAGACCCATCCGCAGCGGCAGGCACTCCATTTGATCGGCAGCGCCGACCGAAATCGCGATGCGCGGGATATCGCCCTCGGCCTTGTTCCGCGGCAGCCTCGTGAGGTTCGGATCTGCGACTGCCGTGTCGACGCACGGGCTGACGCCAGGCACCGTGATCTGTCGACGCCATTTGCCGACCTGGATCACCAGCGGCACGGAATCACCCGCCGGCACGCCTTCGAGCTTGAAGGCACCCGCCTCGTCGGTGATGGCCGACGTCACGGGGTTGGTAATGGTCGCGCCGCAGCGGTCACAGCCAGCGCCTTCTGGAAGCGGCATCACGGGCCCGTTCGGCACGTAAACCATCACGTTGTAGAGCGGCACCTTGCCCGCCGGATCGTAGACCTTCCCCGAGATAGACGTTGCCTTGGGATTGCCACTGCAGGCGGGGACTTGACACTCGAGCCCCATGCACGGGCCCACCGGCATCTGATCGGTGACATCGCCGAGCATCACCGTGCCGCCTGTGCCCGGCGCGCCGTTGCCGGTGCCCGAGGTGCTGCTCGTGCCGCCGGCTGCCGAGGCAGCTCCCACGCCCGGGCCCGGGCCCCCCGTTGGACCGGTATCGCCGCTGGACGAGCACGAGACGCCGAACGACGCCGCAAGCGGCGTCGAACCAATAACTAACCAACGGCGAATGCTCGCCGCGCTCATCAATCGCTTCATGGCAACACCTCGCCTGCGAGCGCGCACACTGCAGACGCTTGTAGTGTGCACCCAATCGAAAATTTAGATCAAAGTTTCGCTAACAGGAAAAAGTGAAGCGGAAGCGCCCGCGCGAGACTGCGAGTCGTCCCGCTCCGCAGCGGGCGCCTTCGAATCGCGGACATCACGCACGCGTCGAGAGAACGAAATCAGCACGCCCTCCGCGCCCTCGATATCGCCCATCGCGCCCTCCCCGCCTCCCCCCTCCCTGTTGATCCGTTGATCCCGCTCGCGCTCGCCGCCGTTAGCTCGCCCGGGTGAGACCTGGGACGCCACGACAGCCTGCGGCAAGGAGGGCCGCGGGTTGGCAGCCATTCTGGCAGATAGGCAGGGCGTGAAAATTCACGCCCACGAGTGATCACAAAAAGCAGCGAGCCCGGTAACTCCTTGCGAATTACCGGGCTCGAACTGGCTTCTTGTTTACTAGTGTCGTTTGGTAACCACCGCCGTCACCGAGCGGTTGGGCGGCCGCCTCAGTTGGCGCTGGGCGTCTGGGCAGATTCGCGCTTGGCCACTTCGTCGAGGTAGGCCTGCGAGGGCTGCGGCATCGACTCGAGCGCTGCTTCCAGCACCTCGTCGAGCTTGCTCACGAACACGAATTCCAGCTCGTCGCGGATCTCCTTCGGCACTTCGTCCAGATCCGCCTTATTCCGCTCCGGCACCAAAACTCGCTTGATACCGGCACGGTGGGCCGCGAGCGTCTTCTCCTTCAAGCCGCCGATCGGCAGCACGCGGCCGCGCAGCGAAATCTCGCCGGTCATGGCCACGTCGTGCCGCACCCGGATGCCGGTGAGCAGCGAGACGATGGCCGTGAACATGGTGATGCCGGCTGATGGCCCGTCTTTGGGCATGCCGCCGGCCGGGATGTGCACGTGAAGGTCGCTCTTCTCCAAGAAGTCCTTGGCGATGCCGTACTTCTCGGCGTTGGTGCGCACGTAAGACAGCGCGGCGTGCGCGCTCTCTTTCATGACGTCGCCGAGCTGCCCGGTGAGCTGCAGCTTGCCCGTGCCGAACATGCGAGTCGCCTCGATGAACAGGATCTCACCGCCGACGCTCGTCCAGGCCAGGCCGGTGACGACGCCGGTCTCTTCCGTACGTTCGGCGACGTCGCTCGTGAACTTGATCGCGCCAAGGTACTCGCGCAGATCGTCCTCGCTCTTGATGACGCGGGGTGTGTTGTCCCCCTCGGCCACCTTGACCGCCACGCCGCGGATCACGCTCGCGATGGTGCGCTCCAGGCTGCGCACGCCGGCTTCGCGAGTGTAGTGCTCGATGAGCTCTTCCACCGCCTCGTCGGTGATGGTCAGCTGCTCGGGCTTGAGGCCGTGCTCTTCCAGCTGCTTGGGAATCAAGTGCTGGCGGGAGATGGCGAGCTTCTCGCGCCGCGTGTACCCGGGAATTTCCAGGATTTCCATGCGATCACGCAAGGGCGGCGGGATCGGATCGGCCACGTTCGCCGTCGCCACGAACATCACGTTCGACAAGTCGTACGGGATTTCGAGGTAGTGGTCGGCGAAGGTATTGTTCTGCTCGGGGTCGAGCACCTCGAGCAGCGCGGCGCTCGGGTCACCACGGAAGTCGTGACCGATCTTGTCGACCTCGTCCATCATGAACACGGGGTTCACGGTGCCCGACTTCTTCATGCCCTGAATGATCTGACCCGGCAGGGCGCCGACGTACGTGCGGCGATGGCCGCGGATGGCGGCCTCGTCGTGCACGCCGCCCAGCGACACGCGCACGAACTTACGGTTCAACGCGCGAGCGATGGACTTGCCGAGCGAGGTCTTGCCGACGCCAGGCGGGCCCAGCAGGCACAAAATCGGACCTTTCTTGTCCTTTTTGAGCTTGCGGACGGCCAGGTACTCGACGATGCGCTTCTTGACCTTGTCGAGGCCGTAGTGGTCCTCGTCCAAGACCTTGCGCACCTCGGCGATGTCCATGTTGTCTTCCGTGGAGTTCGTCCACGGCAGATCGAGGATCCAGTCGAGGTAGGTGCGAACCACCGTGTACTCGGCGGAGCCCACCTGCATCGAGCGCAGGCGCTTGAGCTGCTTCTTGGCGACGTTGTCCGCTTCGGACGGCAAGCTCGCCTTGGCGATGCGCTCTTCCAGCCCGTCCAGGTCGCCCTGGTCGCCGTCGTCTTCACCCAGCTCTTCTTTGATGGCCTTGAGCTGTTGACGCAGCACGTACTCGCGCTGGTTTTTGCCCATCTCCTCTTTGATCTGAGAGTTGATGCGCTCACGCATCTTGAGGATCTCGAGCTGCCGCGTGAGCAAGCGCAGCACCTTGCGGATGCGCTCCTTCACCTCGACCGTCTCGATGAGCTGCGCCTTCTCCTCGACGGGAGCGTCGAGGTTGGCGGCCACCAAATCAGCCAGCGCGCCGGGCGCCTGAATCGAGTCGATGAGCGAGCCCGCTTCTCGCGGCAGCTCGGGCATCAGCTGGATGACCTGCTTGGCGACGTCACGCAGGCTCATCGCCAGCGCTTCGGCCTCGACGTCCTCGGTGCTGGGCGACTCCACGCGCGTGACTTTGGCCCGCATGTACGGGGACGTTTGCGTCACCGAATCGAGCCGAATGCGCGTGAGCCCCTGCAAAATGAGCGAGTAGTTGCCGGAGCTGTGCTTGAGCGCTTTGAGCACGCGCGCCGCGCAGCCCACCGGATAGAGATCGTCGGCAGCAGGATCGTCAGTCGCCGGATCGCGCTGCGCGAAGATGGCGATGACGGGGCTGTCGAGGTTGTGAACGTCTTCGACGAGAGCGACGGACTTCTCACGACCCACATCGAACGGAGCGACGGCCCCGGGAAACAGCACCGCGTTTCTGATCGGCAGAACCGCTAGCTCGTCCCCGAACTTGATGTCCTCCTCCGACGGGGGCGGCGGGGGCGGCGACACGGGCTGCTGCTGCTTTTTCTTGTCACTCATTGAGCCTCATTCTTGGCACAGGCGCCACGAAACCGGAAAACCAAACGAAGGTAACCACGCCTACCTACGGCACAATGGGTTCCGCTCTGAATGTCGCGGGACTATACGCGCGCGAAGCATGCGCGCGGTCTTCTTCGGTACTCCTGCTATCGCCGTTCCGGCCCTTCGTGCGCTCACGCAAGTGGCCGCAGTTGCTGCAGTGGTGTGTCAGCCAGATCGGCCTAGTGGCCGAGGCTTGAAGCTGTCCGCGCCAGCGGTGAAGGAGGCCGCGCTCGAGCTGGGTCTTTCCGTACATCAACCTACCAAGGTGCGTACGGGCGAGCTCGCGACTTGGCTTCGAGAACAGGCCGCCGATGTGGCGCTCGTGATGGCCTACGGTCGCATCTTGCCCAAAGACGTGCTCGACGCCCCGCGCCGCGGAGCCATGAATTTGCACGCTTCGCTGCTCCCTCTGTACCGCGGCGCGGCGCCCATCAACTGGGCCATCGTGAACGGCGAGACGCAGAGCGGCATCTCGCTGATGCAGATGGATGAGGGGCTCGACAGTGGCCCCGTCTATTCGCAGCATTCGCTGGATTTGACCGAGCACGAGACGGCAGGCTCGCTCGCGGAGCGGATGGCGACGCTGGCGGCGCACGTGGTGAGAGCTGACCTTTCAGCGGCAGTCGACGGCAAGCTCGAAGCGGTTGCGCAGGACGCTTCGCGAGCGACCCATGCCCCGCTGATCGAGCGCCACCACTTGCAGATCGATTGGACGCGCCCTGCGCTCGAGCTCGCGCGCCTGGTGCGTGGCATGGCTCCCCGGCCTGGAGCGTTCACGCTGCTCGGCGGGAAGGTGCTGCGCGTGCACGAGGCGCGTCACACCGCCGGGCCGATGCCGCCGGGCGCCCAGCCGGGCACCGTGGCCGTGCTGGGCAAGCGCGCGCTCGTCGCCACCGGTTCGGGAACGCTGGAGCTCGTGAGCGCCCAGCTCGAGGGGAAGAAGCCGCTGATGGCGGTGGATTTGATCAATGGTCGGGTTCTGGTCGAGGGACTTTTGCTGGGAAGCTAAGGAAACCGGGCCCTCGCCGGCCGCTGCTCCCGCGCATTATTCGTCTGCAAATTCGGAGCATTACGGCCCCCGACCCCCGGTGGTATACCAGGGGGAGTGGAGCGCTTTGATGGCTTCTTGGCGGAGATGAAAGCCGAATTCCCGGCTTTTCGAATCCGGCCGAAGCGGGGCGATGGGCTGTCCATCGCGATCGATTGGGCGCTGCGGCTCGTGACCTTGGGCGGTCAGCGGCACTACCTGACCACGTACCACACGGTCATCGGCGATACGCTTTACGTCCCTGATACGTGGGCTGCGCTCGCAGACGTCGATCGCGTGATTTTGCTGCGGCACGAGCGGGTGCACCTGCGACAGCGTCGGCGCTATGGTGCGGCGCTGATGACGTTCCTCTATTTGTTGCCGCTGCTGCCGCTAGGCCTCGCCTACGGCAGGGCTCGCATCGAATGGGAGGCGTACACCGAAACCCTGCGCGCCACGCTCGAGCTCCGAGGGGAGGAAGCGCTACGAAGCGCGGACCTACGCGCCCAGATCGTGCGCCGGTTCACCGGCCCGGACTACGGCTGGATGTGGCCCTTTCGTTCAGTGGTCGAAGGTTGGTACGACCAGGTCGTGGCCCAGCTCCTCACGGAGCGAGCCGCGCTTCGCGGAGCTTAGAGAAGAAGAGCCATGGCGCCTGTTATCGGCATCGACTTGGGGACCACCAATACCGTGGTCGCGGTGGTGAAAGACGGCGTGGCGTCGGCCATCCCGGACGAGCGCGGCAATGTGCTGATGCCGTCCGTCGTGTCGTTCCACCCGAGCGGCAATGTGCTCGTGGGACGGGCAGCCAAGGAGCGACGCCTCGTCGATTCGATCAACACCATCTATTCCGTCAAGCGGTTGATCGGGCGCAGCTGGGACTCGGAGGAGGTGCGGCAGGCGCGCTCACGCTTCCCCTTTCAAATGAAGGAAGGGCCCGGCCAAGCGGCGCTGGTCGTGGCCCGCGGCGAGACCTACACGCTGCCGGAGATCAGCGCGTTCGTCCTGCGCAAGGCCAAGAGCATCGCGGAGCGTCACCTCGGCATGGCGGTCGACCGGGCGGTGATCACGGTGCCCGCCAACTTCAACGACTTGCAGCGGGCGGCGACCAAGGTCGCGGGGCGGGTCGCAGGGCTCGAGGTCATGCGCATCTTGAACGAGCCGACGGCAGCCGCGCTCGCCTACGGCTACGGGAAGTCGAGCTCCGAGCGCATCGCCGTGTATGACTTTGGCGGCGGCACCTTCGACGTCACGCTCCTGGACCTTTCGGACAACGTGTTCGAGGTGCTGGCTACCGCCGGCAACACGTTTTTGGGCGGTGACGATCTCGACCTGGCGATCGCCGAGCGCATGGCGGAGACGTTTCTGGCCCGCCATCGCTATGATCCCCGGCAAGAGCCGCAGGTGTACGAGCACCTGAAGGTCGCTGCGGAGGACGTGAAACATCGCCTCTCGACCGAGCCGGAGGTCACGCTCGAGATCAAAGACATCGCGCACGGACCAGGTGGCAAGGCGCTGGGCCTCAATTTTTCGATGACGCGCGCCGAGCTCGAGCGCTTGGCGGCGTCGTTGATCGAGCGCACCTTCGACGTTTGCAAAGAGGCGCTCGGCATCGCGCGCCTGACGGTGAACGATTTTCAGCAGCTGCTGCTGGTCGGCGGCTCGACGCGAGTGCCGCTGGTCAAGCGCCGCGTCGAGGAGTTCTGGAAGCGCGACGTGCGCTCGCACATCAGCCCCGACGAGGTCGTGGCCATCGGCGCCGCCATCCAGGCTAGCGCCCTATCCGGCGCGGAAGCTCGCCGCAAGGGCACGGTGCCGCCTGCCCCGTATCCAGCACGCCAAGCGGCGCCGGGCGCGACCGACCGCCCCCCGGGGCTCGCGCGTCGCAAGGCCGGCACGCTTCCGCCGGGCGTGCAGCGCCAGAGGTCCGACACGGCGCCTGGTCCTGTCGTCCCGCCTCGCGCACGGCTCGACACGTCGCCCGACGCATTCGGCATCCCCAGCACGCAGCCGTTTCAAGGTCGAGAGCGCATGCCGACGCGGCCCGGCGTGCAAGAAGGCGCGGATCCGAACGCGCCGAGTCGCTTGCCTGCGCTCGGCGTGCTCGGACGCGCCGGAAAACCGGCCGAGGGCGAGCGACCCAAGCAAAAGACGGGCACCGGCCTCGGTCCCGCTGCGCAGCGTGTCGTGTCGGGTCCGACGCTCGTGAGCGCGAAGGAAGCGGCAGACAGCGCGAAGCTGGCCGCGGCCAGCTTGCCATTGGTGCTCCCCGAGCCGCCCCCGCCCGAGCCGGCCGCCCCACTCAAAGCCCCACTCAAAGAAGAGAGCGTCGCCTTCCAGCTGGGCGACGCCGACATCGAAGACTTGGCCGTGCCGCCGCCGCGGGACGTGCCAGGCCTGCGCCCGCTCGCGCAGCCGATGACGCTGAGGACGCCCGAGGAGCTGCACGAAGACGATCTCGAGCTGCCGGAGATACCCGACGACGAGCCGACCAAAGTGGGGACGCCGTCGCCGAGCGAGCTGGAGCGGGCGCGCCGAGAAGGCCTCGCGATGCTGCACGAGCGCGAAGCCGCCGAGGCCCGCGAGCGCGAGCAGCAGCGCGCACGTGCCGTCGCGGCGCCTCCGCCTCCGCCACCACCACCGCCGCCGGCCGCGGTGGCCCCGCCGCCGTCGGTCCCTGCGCCGCCGCCAGCGCTGTTTCAAGGAACCGCGCCGGGTCACGGCTTCGGAACGTTGGATTTGGGGGTGCCCACCGCGCCGATGACGCCCGCGGCCGTCGGCACCACCACGGCGCCGTTGCCTGCTTGGCAAACGCCGGCGGGGGCGACCACGCAGAAGCTGTCGGCGACCCCGCCCGCCGTGGCTACACCCTCGGCCGCGCCCCACGCGACGGCGCCCATGCCGCTGCCGCCCGTGCTCGTCGACGTCACGCCGCTCACGCTCGCCGTAGAAACGGTGGAGGGGTATTGCGATTCGATCATCGCGCGCAACACGACCGTGCCCTGCTCGCGCACGCGCGAGTTCGTGACGGCGGCCGACAATCAAACTTCGGTGCGCGTGCGCGTGAGCCAGGGCGAATCGAAGCGCTTCGGGGAAAACACGCTGCTCGGCGAGATCGAGCTGTCGGGGCTTCGGGCGGCGCGGCGCGGCGACGTGCGTATCGCGGTGTCGTTTGCGCTCGACTCGAGCGGTATGCTCGTGGTGAGCGCGAAGGACGTAGGCACGGGCCGCGAAACGTCGACGCAAGTGCACCTGGTAGGCCTGCCGGACGCGCAGGAGGTTGCGCGCATGGCCGCGCGGCAGGCCGAGCGCGGGATGTGAGCCGATGGATCGGCAGGACATCGAGCGCATCTTCGAGTGGGACGCGCTGATCGATCAGTCGTCGTACTACGAGATTTTGGGCTTGCTCGAGATCGCCGATCAGGGCGCGATTCGCAAAGCGTTTCACGAGTTCGCGGTCGCGTTCCACCCTGATGCGTTTCCCGAAGCCGACGACGAGACCGCCGACGCGCTCAGGCGCGTGTTTCAGCGCGGCGCGGAGGCGTACCGCGTGCTGTCGCGCGCGGACTCGCGCGCTGAGTACGATCTGTTGCTCGCCAAAGGCGTACTGCGCCTGGACGGCACCATCGAGCCTCCGCCGCTGCAGCGACGCTCCGACATCCGTTCACTCGACGAGCTGTGCCGCTCACCCGGCGCTCGGCGCTTCGCGAAGCGCGCCGAGGAGCTCATCTCCGGTGGTGACCTGACCGGCGCCAAGCGGGAGCTGCAGCTGGCTCTGCGCGAGGACGGGGAGAATCCGGAGCTGGCGGACCGCCTGGATGCGCTCGATTTGGCGTTGTTCGCGATGGGCAGCTAGCGCTCAGGGGGCAGTGTAGGCGGCTTGCTTACCTGCGCAGCGGACTGCCCGAGGAACGGGCTTTCGCGGATAACGCCGTGCGTCGAGCCGGCGCGGCGGACAGGCCACGGGCCGACCGAGCCAAGGTCGAAGGCCGTCCGAGGTTCAGAGACTTTCTATGAGAGTGAACACGGCGCTAGCGAATCCTGACAGGGATGGTAAAACGAGGCCCCGTTTCGACCCGGCGGTGCCCCTGCCATCGGGGACCCCGCACCCCGCTTCAGACCGAACATCGAGCCAGAACGTACCCTTCTACTCGATAGCCCCAGACACGAGGCCGCTAGTGAAGATTTCCTGTCCCGCGTGCGCCGCCAAGTACTCGATTGCTGACGAAAAAGTCTCCGACCGTTTGGCGAAGATCCGTTGCAGGAAGTGCAACGCCACGATCGTGATTGACGGCAAGGCGACCCCGCCTAGCGTCTACACGGCGGCGGGTGAAGCCACGACGGACGCGGCCAGCGATGACGCGGGCGACAGCCAGGCCGCCGGTCTGCAGTTCACCGTGGATTTCGGTGAGGGCGATCAGCGCACCATGACGGTGCCCGAGATCGTGAGCGCCTACAACGCGGGGCAGATCACTCAAGACACTTACCTTTGGGCCGACGGCTTCGCCGATTGGAAGCCACTGTCGGAGGTCGAGGAGGTCGTCTCGGCGCTCGACGGCGGCAGTAAGCCTCAAGCCGCGCCGAGCCCCGCGCGCGCCGCCGCTCGCAGCGCCGCGCGCGCCCCCGCACCGGATCTGTTCGGCGGCATCGACGCCGCTGGCAGCGAAGACGACGTCGCCACGAGCGCTCCCGATCACTCTTCTTCTGCGTCGCGTGGAAGCAGCGGGAGCCTGGGGCTGGGTTCGGGCGGCTCGAGCGGCAGCACGGGCGCGCGCAACGAATCGTCCGTGCTGTTCTCGCTCAGCGCGCTGACGTCCGCCGCCAGTCGCCCGTCGTCGCGGCCCATCGCTCCGGTCTCCGCGAGCGGCGCCGCGACGCGCGAAGATTCAGGCCTCATCGATCTGAAGGCCCTCACCGCCGCTGCTACCAAGTCGGAAGCGGCTGCCCCGGCCTTGCCGACAGCGCCGCCGCTGATCTCTCCGCTCGCCGCGCCGCCCCTAGGCATCGCGGCGCCGCTGGGTGGCGGTCTCGGAGCTCAAGCGGCTGACCTTGGCATGTCGCAAGCCAAGAACAAGACCGGGCTCTACATTGGCGGCGGCATCGCGGTCGCTGCCATCGCCGCGGTTGCGATCGTGTTCATGTTGCGGCCGGCGCCGCCGCCCCCCGCGCCGCCCGCGGCGCCCATCGCCGCGACGCCGCCGGCTCCCGCCCCGGCTCCCACGCCTGCGCCGACGCCCGAAGTCACCGCGACGCCGCCCTCCACGGGAACCGCGGAAGCCGAAGAAGCGCCCAAGCCGGGCGCCGCCGCCAAGCCGGGTGCGGTCTACAAGAAGCCCAGCGGCGGGGTAGCGCCGAAGAAGCCCAGCGGCGGCGCCGCCGCCGCGCCCGCCGACGACAAGCCGGCCGCCCCCAAGCCCAAGAAGAGCGCCTGCGGCTGCGCCCCCGGCGATCTGCAGTGCGCCATGCGCTGCGCCGCCGGCTAATCGGCCCTCCCCAACGCGGCCCCCTTCGGCTCGCGCGCTCCGCACACGGCGCCGCAACGATTGGCGGCGCCGAGCTGCGCCCAAAACCAAAACGCACGGCTCCGCAGGGCGCGCCAAGCTCAAGCGCGCCCGCCTCCCGTTACGTCGCCTCCGCTCTCACTTCCGATCGAGAGCCAAGTCGCGCGCTTCCGTCCGTCCAAACCCCTCGGGATGCTCGGCCAAGTACCGCCTCGCCTCCCTCGCCGCGCGCCCCGCCTGCCCCGCCCGACTCAGCGCACGAAATCGCTCCACCTGCGCCGCTTCACGCAAAGTCGACTGCGGGTACGTCGCCAAAAGCTCACCGAACAACTCAGCCGCACGCCCCGCGTCTCCGCGGTTCCGCGCTTCAACCGCCGCTGCGAACAGTCGGTTCTCTTCTGCGAGCGTGCCGCCCTTGCGCGGGCCCGCCTCTTTCGTCGAGACCCGCTGCGCCTTGGCGCTCACCGGCTCCGCCTCGACGGCAGCCTCCACCGGCGCCTCGGGCACGCTGACCTCGGCGGGCGCGCTGACCTCGGCGGGCACGTTCACCTCGGCGGGCACGTTGACCTCGGCGGCCGCGCGAGCTGACGCGGCAGACGGCGGCGCCGAAGAGTGCTTCAGCGCGGGCTGCTCGGGCACCTCACCCGCCGGACGCGATGTCCAGCTTTGACCGGAGCTGAGCAGCGCGACTTGCACTCCGCGAGCCAAAATCCAGACGCTACCGTGCGTCACGTGCACGTGCGTGCGCGTGGCTCCGCCCGCGGGCTCCACGCGCACGTCGAACACCGTGCCGCGCACCACGACCTCGGCGTCCGGAGTCTCGACGACCACGGCGCGCTTCGCTTCGATGGCTTTGTCGACCGCCACATCGACGCGGCCGCGTCGCAAGCTGATGCGCTCTTCGGCGGCGCTCGGCTGCGACAACCGGATCTCGGTCGACTCACTCACGCTGACGGACGACTTGGCCGTCGTCAACCGCGCCCGCGCGCCCGCTGCCGTCTGCAGCGCGTCGCCGTCGCGAAGCCTGCGCGCGCTCGCTCCTACCACTTGGCGAGCGCCGTCTTGCGTGAGCACGACGGTCCCCGTGACCTGCTCGAGGCCCGCGATTTGACTGGCGCTGACGTGCCCGCGATAGGCGAGGCCGCCCGCGAGCGCGAAGCTCGCCGCGAGGGCCACGGCCCAGGCCCCGCGCCGCAGACGCGCGCGACGCTCAGTACGCTCGGCCGTACGCTCGACGGCGTCTTTCATCGCGCGAACGAGGCGCTCACGCCGCGCAGGAGCGACGTCGTCAACGGAGCTGGGCACCGGCTCGCTCGCCAGGCGCTTCAGCAGCTCGTCCGGCGCGCTCGGTAGTGTCCCGCGCGTCATCGCAGAGCTCCTTCCCGGGCCGCGATCGCGATCGCGAGGCGCTTGTGCAGATCTTTGCGGCCGCGCACCAGGCGCGATTGAGCGGCCGCGACGGATACGCGCATCATGAGGGCGATCTCTGCCAGCTCGTGACCGAGCACGTCGTGCAAGAACACGGTCTCGGCGTACTGGGACTTCATGTCGATCAGCGTCGCGCGCACGAGCTGCAGCTCGGAGCGAACGGCGGCCTCACGTTCGGCGTCACCGCGCGCGGCGTACGCCTCGCTGTCGGGCGGCGCCTCGCGATCCATGACCTTGCGCTCACGACGGCGCGAGCGCAGCGCGTTGAACGCAACGTGGCTGGCGATGCTGGACGCCCAGGTGCGCAAGTTGCAGGCGCGTGCGTAGCTGCGACGCGACAGCGTGACGATGATCTGCTCGAAGACCATCTGCACCAGGTCATCGTGATCGACCTCTCGCCGTCCGAACACGCGATACACGGTGTGATCGACGACGCGAATCAGCCGATCATAAAGGGCCGAGGCCACCTGGCGGTCGCCGCGCTGCACCGCCAAGATCAACGCCTCGTCGTCGAGGGCGGCGGCCTCGTCGCGCGCGCCGCCCGTCACGAGGCGCAAGGGCGCGATATTGGTAGGGGCCGGGCGAGACACCTTGGACTCGTAACCATAGTAACCGCAGCGTGGCCTGCCAGGCAGGGGTCTCATGCGCGGGCAATGCCCCGGTTTTTAGCGCATTTTTCGCGACCGCTGGCCTACCGAGGCCTCCCCGCGGTGACTTACATGGTACGCTACCGCCGGCTGCTGCTCATGATTGAAGCCCTGCGCCTCCGTCGCGGCGCCGCCCTGGCGGCGCTGATCGCGCTCGCGGCCGCCGCCTGCGACACCGAGACGATCGAGCTATTGGCGCCGAGGGCGACCGCCGGCTCGACGGAGGCGGGCCAGCCAGCGATGCTACCTGGGGGCGGCGCTGCGGGCGTTCCGAGCCACGGTGGCTCGTCCGGCGACCCTCAAGGCGGCACGGGTGCCAGCAGCGGTAGCGCCGGCTCCGCGCTGGGCGAAGCGGGCTCGGGAGGCGACGGCGACTGTGAAGGCTGCGGCGGCGTGGGCGGCGGCGCAGGTGGCTCGGGTGGCGTGCTCGGAGGCCCCAACTGCAGCGGTGGCCCCGGCACTTGCTCGCCCTGCCAGAGCGACGAGCAGTGCGGCGATTGGCATTGCTCTCAGCAGCTGGGCGGCATCTGCGTGCAGTGCACCGATTCATCGCACTGTAAGCCGGGCAGCCGCTGTGACGGCGTCGTCGGTCGCTGCGCCCAGAGCTGCGAAGGGAACCTCACGTGCCGTGAGGGGCGCATCTGCGATCCGCAATTTCTCACCTGCGTCGCCTGCATCGACGACGAGCAGTGCGAGCAAGACGGCGATCCGCAGACGGCTTACTGCGCAGGGCGACGCTGCGTGGAGTGCACCCGTAACGACGACTGCACGCGGGGCTCGAAGAATCTGTGCCTCGGCGGCCGGTGCGCGGAGTGCTTCTTCGACAAAGACTGCGGGCCCGGCGGCTACTGCGCACCCGACGGTCGCTGCGAGTAGTCAGCGCAGCTTGAGCCGCAAACCGACGAACCCGCCGATGCCGAGCGCTGGCGTCTCGCCGGCCTGACCGCCCTCCACCTGCACGACGGTGCGCGCGGGATCCAGGTGCGTGACGGCGCTCACGACGACGCCGAACGGCGGTGCCGCCTGCCAATGCGCGTCGATGGCGCCGCCGAGGCCGGGCTTCCAGCGCGAGGCGCCGTCGGAGACGCCGCCCTCCTCCACCGTCAACGACAGGCGCTCGAGCACCAAGAGCAGGCGCAGGTCGACGCCGAGCGTGCGGTGCCGTGGCGCCAGCGGGTGACCCAGGCCGAGCGCCATGCCGAGCCAGCGTACGTGCAGCGAGCTATCGCTGAAGCGCTGCGCGTAGCTCAGCTCGAAGGCTCCGAACAAGCCCTCGGGCACGAGCTCCGAAGCCGCGCGCAATGCCCCGCCCGCGCGCGGTCCGCCCGGAATCAAGCCCAGCCCGACCCCTCCCGCGAGATCGAACCAAGTCGAGCGCCAGCGCGCCGGCGCCGGAGCGCTCGCCGGTGGCGGCGCCGGCGGCTCGGGTGGAGAAGGTGCAGGCGGCTCGGGTGGAGAAGCCGGCTCAGCCTCGACTTCGCTCGGCGGCGGCGGCTCGATCTGGCCTGCTACGAGCGCTCCGATCGTGAAGCCGATGGCCCGGTAGCGTTCGAGCTCGTCGTCACCGGCTTGAAACACCAAGTCTCGCGTCGACCACTCCGCGCTCGCGACGCTCCGCAAGCCGACCTCGATACGCGCGCGATCCCCCTCGCGGCGCACGATCGCGACTCCGAGCGGAGGCTCGGCGCCGCGCGCCTCACTCGTGACGCATTCGTTCGGCGCCGCGGCGCGCGAGCACGCCGCGATCAGCACCGCGAGCTCTTGCGGGCGAGGCTGCGGAGCGTAAACCTCGACGACGATCGGCGCGGGCACTAGTCGCCGCCCGCGTACGGCAAGAGCTCGACCGAGCCGCGCGGAGCCTTGGCTTCGTGCACCGCGCCGCGTCGATCGGCGCTGCCAACGCGCAGACCGCCGTCGGCCCACAGCAGCGCGAAGGCGGCGCCCGGCACGGCCTCGGGGCCCGCGCTCGGTACGATCAGCACCGTGATCGGCTCGGGGGGCAGCTGCGTCGCGCGCGCGACCGAGCCGCACGCGTCAGCGACGCTCGCGACCGGATCGCTCTCTTCGCAGCGTGACAGCAAGCGCCGCTCGGCCGTGCCGGGGCTCGCTCGCAGCAGCAGCTCGGCAGCCGCTCGTCGCACGCGCGCGCGCGGATCGGTGGTGAGCAGCTGGGCCGGAAAGCCATCCGCGCAGCTGCGGCTTGCGAGGGCGAGGCCGCGCAGCGCCTGCTCGCGCACGAGCGCGCGCGCGTCGCGCAGCAAGCCTCCGCAAAGCGCGTCGCTCGCCCACGTCGCGTGCTCGCGCGACAGCCGCCCGAGCGACACGGCCGCGTTGCCGATCACGGCGGCATCACGATCTTCGAGCGCCGCGCTGAGCGCGCGCCGCGCCGCTTCGCTGGTCGGGGCGAAGCCCAACGACCAAGCCGCGTTGGCGCGCACGCGCGCGTCAGCGTCGCGCAAAAGCCCAGAAAGGCTCGCCACGTCGGGGGCGACGACCAAGAGCTCCGCGGCCTTGGCCCGATCGCTCACGTCGGCGCTGCGCGCGAGCCGCGTGAGCAGAGAGCGCGCGACCGGCCGGCTCGAGCGCGACAACGCCTCGAGCAGCTCGTCGCGCTCACTGCCTTTCGTCGCCTGAAACAGCCGAACGAGCCGGCCGATGAGCGCGTCGTCTTCGGACTTTTCGAGCGGGCCGGCCAGCGCCAAGTACACCAGCGCGCGCTCGGCCTTCCCCGCGCGCTCGAGGCGCGCCACGAGCGGCGCCAGCAGCTCCGGGCTCTGCGAGCGGCGGATTCCTAGCGCGGCCGCGCGCCGCACGCCCGGCGCTTCGAACGCGAGGGCCCGCAGCAGCGCGCGCGCCGCCTGCTTGCTCGGGATGCTGCCGAGCGCGCTCGCGGCGCGTTCGACCAGCGCCGGCTCGCCGGCGACGTCGAGGAGCGGCAAGAGCGTCGGTAGCGCGCGCTCCGAGCCCGTGCGCCCCAGCAGCTCGACGAGCCGCAGCCGCTCCGCCCGCGAAATGCCGCGCGCCGTGAGCGCACGCGCCAGCGGCTCCACCGCGCGGCCGTCTGCGTCGTCGGGCGAGAGCAGGGCCTCCGCGGCGTCCATCGCGGCCGCGCGCGTCTCCGCGTCCGGCACGGTCAAGCGCTCGAGGGCCGCGCTGAGCGAGCGCGAGTCGCCCAGACGACCGAGCACGCTCAGCCCGACCTTGGGTGACAGGCGGCCGCGGTCCAGGCCGGCGCGCACGCGCGTCGCGGAGCTCGTGTCGCGCGCGACGCCGAGACCGAGCGCGCAACCTTCGGCCAAAGTTGGATCGAGCGCGGAGTCGAGACAATCGCGCAGCGCCGTCAGGAAAGCGGGCGGCCCCGCCGCCAGCGCCGCCAGCACGGGCTCACGCTCTCGCCCTGGCTCGTCGTGGCCGAGCTCTTGCACGAGCGCGTTCGCCGCTTCGGGGCTGCCGATGCGGCCGAGGGCGAGCAGCAGCACGCGCCGCGCTTCTGGCTCCGGCACCGACGCGAGCAGCGCGGACAGCGGAGAAACGGCCGACGTCTCGCCCAGCGCGCCGAGCGCCTGGACGACGGCGGTCACGACGTTGCGATCCGAGTCGCGTAGCGCGAGCAAGAGCGCGCTGCTGCTGCGCGGGTCACGCAAGCTACCGAGCGAGCGCGCGACCGCCGCGCGCACGCTGGGCCGGGGATCTTCGATCTTGCCGATCAGAGGCAGCACCGCGCGCGCGTCGTGTAGCGCGCCGAGCGCGCTCGCTACCGCTTCCCGCACTTCCGGGACGTTGTCGTCGAGGTGCCCGAGCAGCGGCAGCACCGCGTCCGCGCTGCGTGAGGCGCCTAGCGCCGCCGCGGCGGCCGCGCGCACCTCCGCGTCCGAGTCGCCCAAAGCGCGCCCGAGCGCCGGCACCGCGCTCGCCGTCGGCGCTACCGCGAGCGCGAGCGCGGCGGAGAGGCGCAGCCGTTTGTCGGTGCCGGACAGCCACGGCACCACGCGCTCCGTCACGTTGGGCGTCTCGAGGCGCAGAAGCAGCTCGAGGGCCGCGCTCTGCACGAGGCTGTCGGTGTCGTCGAGCGCGCGCAGCAGCAGCCGCCGCGCCGGCGCCCGCGGGAGGTCGGCGAGGGTCGCGACGGCGGCTTGGCGCTGGACCGCGTCGCTCGACGCGAGCTCCCGCTCCGCCCTCCGCGTCGCGCTCGGCCAAATCGCGGCGTCGGCGGGCGCCGCCGCCAGCCACGCCGCCCCGAGCAAGGCAGAGCCAGCGAGCACCTGAGCGAGCGTTCTCGGCATGGGCGCCCCGCACTTTCGGCCCCTCACCCGGCCGCTGTCAATCGCGGTCAACGCCCCCGATCACCGCCGAGCGCCCGCGGCCGTCAGCGGGGTTCGATGCCGAGGGCATGGAAGGCCGCCTTCGAGGCCGCGCGCTGGCGCCGCATGAGCGGACCGTAAAAGACGGCCCCGTACACGGTGAGCCGCAGCAAAAGATAATATTCCGGCAGCTCGAGCGCGAGCGCGAGCGTGATGCCGATCATGAGCGAGCCGTAGCCGAACCAGCGACGCCAGGTGGCCATCACGCCTGCCGCGTGCTGCCGGTAGATCTGCGCCTTCTCCGCCGAATAGTCGCCGATGATCGAGAACTCGGTCACCGTGTGCGGATCGAACTTGCGCACGGTGCGGCTCTGGTTGCCGACGAACTGCAGGTACAGAAACCAGGCTAGCCGCGTCACCGGCGTGAAGCTCGTCTGCGCTGCGTAGCGCCGCCGAGCTTCGGGGTAAGATTCAGCCTCTTTGAAGCCCGGCACGCCGAGCTTCATGAACACCGTCTTGTAGTGATCGAACAGCGTCGTTTGAATCGAGGTCGCGACGCCGCACAGCAGCGTGAAGGCGATACCGAGCGCCGCATACGCCGGGGTGCTGCCGTATTTTTGGACGATGTAGTAACCCCCACCGACCAAGATCGCCCCCGAGACGATCACGTCGGCGGTGCCGTCGAGCATGCGGCCGATCACCGACGACGTCTTGCGCAGGCGCGCCAGCTGCCCGTCAGCGCAATCCAGCACCGTGGAAAGGAAGGCGCACAGCGCCGCCCACTGGAAGTGATGCGGCGTGTCGAAGGAGACGATCAGCGCCGCCGCAGACACCCCGCTCACCATCGACGCGATCGTCACGAGGTTCGGCGAAATCGGCGTCGGCAGCAGCGCGCGCGCCAGCACGTACGCGAGCGGCCGATGAACGTAGACGTCGATCGGCTCCTCGACGTCGAGCGACTTGAGGCTCTGCCAGTAACCCGACCAGAAGCCCACTCAGCAGCTCATTCGGCGTCGCTGGGCCCGACCGTCAGCGCGAGCGCCTCGCGGCGCAGCGAGCGACCGAGCACGCGCTCGAAGGCGCGCACGCAGCGGAGGTTCTGCTCGCGCGTGCCCACCGTGACGCGCACGTAGCTGCGAGCCGCGTGGTGCACGGTGAGCGAGCGGATCAGCACGCCCTCTTCGAGCAGCGACTCCACGAGCCGCTCCGCCGACTGCCCGGTGCGGGACACGTCGATCAGCACGAAGTTGCCCTCGCCCGGCACCGGCGCGAGCCCGTGCACCTGTGACAGCCCGCGGAACAGCTCGATGCGACCGCTCGAGAGCTCTTCGCGACGCGCCTCGAACTCGGCCTCATCGTCGAGCGCCGCCGCCGCGGCCGCCAGCACGATGCCGGGCACGTTCCACGGCACCTTCACGCGCGACAACAGCCGGATGACCACCGGGTTGGCCAGCGCGTAGCCGAGGCGCAAGCCGGCGAGGCCGAGCGCCTTGGAGAACGTGCGCAAGATCATCGCGTTCGGGAACTCGGCGAGCAAGCCCACGCTCGAGCCGTCGTTCTCGAAGTCGAAATACGCTTCGTCGATCACCGTCGGCAGGCCCAAGCGCAGCATGCGACGCAGATCCGCGACCGGCATGCGGTTGCCGGTCGGGTTGTTGGGCGAGCACAGGAAGATCACCTTGGTGCGCTCGTTCACGGCGCGGATCAGCCCGTTCAGGTCGTGGTCGTGCGAGTCGGTCATCGGCACGAGCACGGGGATGCCGCCGGTCACGCGCGTCCGAGCCTCGTACATGCTGAACGTCGGCACGCTGAGCAGCACCTCTTCGCCGGGGCCGACGAAGGTACGAATGACGACGTCGATCAGCTCGGTCGAGCCGGCGCCGAACAGCACGCTGCCCGTTGGCAAGCCCTCGCGCCGCGAGATCTTGTCGGACAGGCCCTTGCTGCCCGCCGGGTACTGATTGCCGCGGCCGGCCGCGTCGACGATGGCCTGCATCACGCGCGGGCTCGGCGGAAACGGGCTCTCGTTCGACATCATGCGCGCCGCGCCGTTGCGCTCGGCGATCGCGAAATGGTGCTCGTCGTACGGCTTGGCCGCGCGCACCCAGCTCGGCGCGAAGGTCTCGATAGCCTCCGCGTCGATTCGCGAGTCCGGGCCGCTGCCGGGCTCGTCACCCAGGTCGTCACCGAACACGCGCAGCATCGCCTCGGCCCGCTCGAGCGCGGGCTGGGTGTCGACGTCGATCCAACGCACCTCACCCACGTCGACGGCCGCGAACACGCCGCGACGGCTGAGCGCTTGCACGCCGTCGCTGAGAGAAGCGTCGCCGTTTTGCTCGGCCACGCGCGACAGCTCCGCGACGAGCGACGGCCCGATGCGGAACACGCCCGTGTCGAGCGCGTCGTACGCGTCGAGCTCTTTGCCGATGCGCACGATGCGCCCGCGGTCGACGCCCACCTTGGTGGCGTCATCCAGATCGAAGCAGCGCGGGATGTCGTAGTCGACCGCGAGCGCTGCGCCGTCTTCGGGGATCTCGGCGGCAAGCAAGCGACGCACCAGCTCGGGCGAGTAGAGGTGGTCGGACATCGTGAGCACGCACTCACGATCGATGAAGCCGGCGGCGGCGAGCACCGACACGCCGTTCTTCTTCAAGTAGTCGGTGTTCTCGACGAAGGTGACGCGCAGCGAGAGGTCGCGCTCGCCGGCGACGGCCGCTCGGATGAGGTGACCCAGGTGGCCGATGACGACCACCGCGTGCTCGATGCCCGCCGCCTCCAAGGTGCGCAGGACACGTACAATCAGCGGCACGCCGGCGACGCAGCGCAGCGGCTTCGGCGTGATGTCCCCGCCCTCGGAGAGGCGCGAACCCAACCCCGCCGCCAGCACGATCGCGCGCGTCACTCGAGTCTGGTTTGGTCCTGAGTCTGTCACCATCAAGCTAGTGACCGTGCAATTACCATGCACTGGTCAAACCGGGCAAATCCTTTTCTATTCGCGGATTTACACCCTGATCCGGGTGTCGCAGCCGGCTCACACTGTTGCAAATTGACAACAGGTAGACGCTTGAAAGATGCAGCAGGGGTGTCCTGATCAGGTCTGGGCGCCCACCCGCAACACACCCCTGATTCTCGACAGTTACCTACATGACGGGACACGTGCGTCAGAATCGAGGTGCGTCACGCCTTACGCACCTCGCCGGGATGCGGGCGCTCACGAAGCAAAGAGGCGGCGCGCCGTCTCGAGATCCTCGAACGTGTCGACCTCGGTCCAGCGTAGGCCCGAGACCTCCGCCACCTCCGCCACGAGCTCGCCGCGTCCGATCATCTGCGAGTAGACGTCCTCATAGTAGAGGCCCGTCTGCCCCGCCGCGATCTGGGCGTCGAGCGCGCCGAACAACTTGCCGGACGCGGCGGCCTCGATGCGCTCGATTCCGATGCTTTCGCCGTGACTTTCCGCGAGCGGCACGCCCTTGCCGAAGCGCGTCACCCGCCCTCCCGACACGACGACCTTCATCGCTTCCGCGTCGAGCTTGCGGCTGGAGTCGACGCCCACCGAGAGCTCCGAGCGCGGCGCGGCGATGCGCTCGAGCAGCTCCGCATCGAACACCACGTCTCCGTCGAGCTTGAAAAATGAGCGACCGCCCACCGCCTCGCGGCAGAGCGCGAGTGAAACCGAATTTTGCGTGCTGTCGAAGCGCTCATTCGGACAGTAGACGACCTCGGAAGCGAGCCCGGCGAGCGCGGCGCGCACCGCGTCTTCTCGATAACCGGTCGCCAGGATCAGCCGCGAAACGCCGAAATCGAGCAGCAGCCGCACCGCCCTGCCCAAGATCGTTTCTTCCCCCACCGGCGCCAGCGCTTTGGGCCGTGTGTCCGTGATCGGACGCAGGCGCGAGCCAACTCCAGCAACGAGGATCACTGCCGCTTCGACCATGATTGACCTATGAACCGTGCGCCGCCATCTTGCAGCGCGAGAAAATAGAGAGAGCGTTGAAGTTTACGCACCGTCCGCATTTGCGCGTGGGCACGCCGCTTGCTAGCACGGCGGCCCGAAAAGTAGAGGAGCTTGAGTGATGAAGCGACCGGAGAACATCAAGAAACCCGAAGGCAAGCTGGCGGTGCTGCTGCCCGGCCTGGGCGCCGTATCCACCACCTTGATCGCGGGCGTGCTACTCGCGCGCAAGGGCTTGGCGGCCCCCGTCGGCTCGCTGACTCAGACCGGAACGATTCGGCTCGGCAAGCGCACCGACAATCGCACGCCGAGAATCAAAGACTTCGCTCCGCTCGCGTCGCTCGACGACGTGGTGTTCGGCTCGTGGGACCTGTTTCCGGACAACGCCCTGGAAGCGGCGACGCACGCGGAGGTGCTGGAGTCGAAGCACATCGATCCCATCAAGGACGAGCTGGCGCAGATCAAGCCGATGTCGGCGGCGTTCTACCCCGAGTACGTGAAGCGGCTGAACGGCACGCACGTGAAGACGGGCTCGAGCAAAGCCGACATCGTCGAGCAGCTGCGCGCCGACATCCGGGGCTTCCTCAAGACGAGCGGCGCGGATCGCGCCGTGTGCGTGTGGTGCGGCTCGACCGAAATCTTCCTCGAGCCGAGCGAGGCCCATCAATCGATCAAGGCCTTCGAGAAGGGTTTGCTCGAGAACGACCCCTCGATCCCGAACAGCATGCTGTACGCGTGGGCGTGTTTGAAGGAAGGCGTGCCTTACGCCAACGGCGCGCCCAACCTCACCGTCGACATCCCCGCGATGGAGGAGCTCGCGCGCGAGACGCAAACGCCGATTTGCGGCAAAGACTTCAAGACGGGGCAAACCTTCCTGAAGACCTTGCTCGCGCCTGGCTTCAAGGCGCGCATGCTCGGCATGAAGGGCTGGTTCTCGACCAACATCCTCGGCAACCGTGACGGCGAGGTGCTGGATGACCCCGGCAGCTTCAAGTCGAAGGAAGTCAGCAAGCTGGGCGCGCTCGAGCAGATCCTCCAGCCCGAGCTTTACCCCGAGCTGTACGGCGACATCTATCACAAGGTGCGCATCAACTATTACCCGCCCCGCGGCGACGCCAAAGAGGGCTGGGATAACATCGACATCTTCGGGTGGCTCAACTACCCGATGCAGATCAAGGTCGACTTCCTGTGTCGCGATTCGATCCTCGCGGCCCCGCTGGTGCTCGATTTGGCGCTGTTCAGCGACCTGGGCAAGCGCGCTGGCTTCCGCGGCGTGCAAGAGTGGCTCAGCTTCTACTTCAAGAGCCCGCAGACGGCTTCGGGCCTCTACCCCGAGCACGACATCTTCATTCAGTCGATGAAGCTGAAGAACACGCTGCGCTGGATGATGGGTGAAGAGCTCATCACCCACCTGGGTAACGAGTACTACGACTGAGATGCAGCGGGGCCCCGCGCGGGGCCCTCACCTGAGGAGCGCGCAGTTTTCGGCGCCGTAGCTTCGCTGCGGCGCCGATTCTTCTTGGACGCGCCAGACCGCGCGCTCGCGCGTGCGGTCGAAGGCGAGTGTCATGCGACGCGCGGCGGCGGCGGGCAGGCTGCCGATCAGCTTGCCGGGCAGGCACTCGGTGAAGCCGACCCGCGCCAGACGTCGCGTCGCCTTCTCGAGTCGGTCGGTGAGACCCCGGGCGTCGAACTCGACGCGCAAGACTTCCGCCGCTGGCGCGACGATGCCCGCGGCGTCGGCGACGCCGTACAGGGCGCTCAGCGAGGCCCCCAGCTTCGGGTCGGCGACGGGCCCGAGCGCGCCCTCGATCTCGATTTCGAGCAGCGTCGCGCCCGGCAGCTTCTCGCCCGCGCGTCGCTCGGCCTCGATGAACAGCGTATCGAACGCCAAGGCGACATTCGGCTCGATCAGCGGGGCTTTCGGCGGCGCGGTGGCGCGGCTCGAGGCTGCGCCCTGAGGCGTGTCGTCCGCCGAGAGGCTCGGCGGCTCACCTTGCGTCGCGCGAGCGCGGCCGAACAGACCGAGCAGACTGGGTGGCAAGCGTCGACCGTCGCTCAGCACCTCGTGCGGAAAGTTCGGCGCTTCGCAGCCAGCGCTCGAGCAGTCGACGCGGATCTCGTACCAGGTGTCGGGCACGCCATCGCCATCGGCGTCACCACGCGCTTCTGCTCGCCCGTAGAGCGCGCCGTCCTTCACCCAGCGGTATTGCAAGCGCTGAGGCGAGCGAGCCGAGAAGCCGGCGCAAACGTAGGCGCGGCCGTGGTAATCACCATGCTGATTCGTGTAGGCCTTGCCAGCGACGTCCGCGAGGCGCGCCGGCACGCGTTCACTCGTGTCGGGCAAGAGCTGCGCGCCCGCCGAGCAGCTGGCCACGCCGGTCGCGAAGCGCACCAGCTCCGTTTGCACTTCACGCTGCATCTCGGAGCGATGCTGGCGCCTTTCGGAGAAGCGCCAGGCGATGAAGGCGACCGCCACGAGCCCCACGCCGACCCCGAAAGCCAAGGCCCTGTCCGCACCACCGGCTACCGCCATCCGCGGCAAAACTAGCACAGAGCGGTTATTGGAGCTTTGTCTCGTCCCTAGCGGGGCGCTCGCTCGTGGCCGCGTCGCTCGTGGCCGCGTCGCTGGCAGCGACGGACGTGGTCTGCGCGCGCTCCGCGGTGTCTTCGACGTCGCGCTTCTTCTTTTTCTTTTTCTTCTTCTTGACCGGTGACGCCTCGGGCTCGTCGAAGACGATGACCGCGTCGGGGCCGAGGCGCCCGAAGCGGTGGATGCTCCAGACCAGCGTGACCACGCCCACCAGCGCGAGCACCTTCGGTAGCAGGCCGTCCTCGTTGTTCAGGTTCAGCGCCACCCCGACGACGCCGAGCGTCGCCGCGATACCCAAGAAGCGGCGCGCGTTCTGCTCGCGCATCGACATTGTCGCCATCAGGGCCATTTCTCCGCGTGCGCGCGGACGATGAAATCGTGAACGTCGCGTTTGAGCTTGAGCTCAGCCGTCAGGGACGGCTGCTCATGTGCGTCACCCATATGGTCGTCGTAGAGGTAGTCAGTATCGCGCAGGACCAGGACTCGCGCGTCGCCGTCGTCACCCAAGCCCGAGACGAGCTGAAGCGCGTCGCCCATGGCCGGATCCTTTTCGGGCAGGGCGGTGCCGAGCTCGAGCCGTTCGGCGGCCGTCACGTAGGCCACCCCGTATTTGCGTTCGGCGGCCGCCACGTCGACGCGAATCTGCTTGCTCTCGGTGAGCGCGATGAGGCTACCCGGCACCGGCCGATCTCTTTCCTCACGGAAGGCCTGTACGATCACCTCGACGGCGCGTCGCTCGTCGAGCGGACGCGTCGGGTTCGGAGCACGTGGAGGCGGGCCGCCGCAGGCGACGAGCGCGCAAGCCAAGCCGAGCCAGGCCTTCATCAGCCCGAAAAGGTAGCCAAGAGGCATGGCTTTCGCTAGCACTGTCCTCCCGGCCGATGCCGCACGCTTCCCGTCACCTCCGCCGTCACGTCGGCCGCCGCGCCCGCGTCCTCGCCGACTCGCGGCGCTGGCCTTGCCTCGTTGCCGGCGCAATGGCCGTGTTTGGCCTGGCGGGCTGCGCTGGCCAGCGGCTGCCTGACCCGAAAGTTACAGCCCTTGCTTATGCAAGCGCGGCCCAGCGAGGCGACGCGGACGCGGTCTATGCGCTGCTCACCCCCGAGGGCCAGCGCGCGTTGGGCCGCGAGGGCACACAGAAGCTCGTGCGCGAGTCTCGGGCCGAGCTCGGCCGTACCGCCCAAGCCATCGCAGGGCCGGGCACGCGCGTCGAGGCCAACGCCGAAGCTCGCTTCCACGACGGCGAAAGCGCCACGCTCGTCCTGGAAGACGGACGTTTCTTGGTCGACGCCGCCAGCCTGCTGCCGGCCCGCCCGCGCACGCCCAGCCAAGCGCTGTCCGGCCTGCGCCGCGCGCTCTCGCGCCGCAGCTATCCGGCGCTGATGGCGGTCATGTCGAGCGACTCGCGGGGCGCCCTCGAAGCAGATGTCGGCTCGCTCGTCAGCGGCCTCGAGCATCCCGAAACGCTCGACATCCAAATCAACGGCGATACGGCGGAGGTAGAGCTCCCGACCGGTCATCGGGTCTTGCTCAAGCGCGAGGCTGGCATCTGGCGCGTGCTCGATTTCGATTGAAAGCTTAGCGCCCGTGTCCGCCCCTCGAACCTCGCGCCGCAGCGTCGTGCTCTCGGGACTCTGCGCCCTCACCGCAAGCCCGCGCGCGCACGCGTTCGGCGACGTCGGCGCGTTCAATCCGCGCCTGATCGTCGCCGGCGGCAAGCGCTTGGCCGCGCCACGCAGCAACGCCGCCTCGGCTTGGTCCATGGAGCTCATCAATCGCACGAGCGCGCCCGCGCGCCTGTTGCCGCGCGAGGTCGCGCTCGACAAGCCCGAGCTGTGCGCCGAGCCCTTCGCGATCTGGGCGGGCGAAGGTGACGTGGGCGCGCTCAGCGCCGCGGAGCGACGAGGCCTGTCCAAGTTCATCCGCTTGGGCGGGGTGCTGGTCGTCGACGACAGCAACCCGCAGGGCGGCGCGTTTGGCCGCTCCGTGCGTCGCGAGCTGCTGCGCGTGCTCCCCGAATCACCGCCCGTCCGCCTCGATCCCAGCCACGTGGTGTACAAAACCTTCTACATCGTCGAGCGACCGGTGGGCCGCGTGCTCGGTCCGCCGACGATCGACGCTATCGTGCGCGGCAAGAACGCGCAGGTGCTGCTGCTCGCGCATGATCTGCTAGGCGCGCTCGCTCGCGAGGGGGCGGGGGGCGGCTATTCGCTCGCGACCGAGCCCGCAAGCTACGAGCAGCGCCAGCATGCCATCCGCTTCGCCGTGAACATCGCGATGTACGTGCTCTGCTCCGACTACAAAGACGATCAGGTGCACGCGCCCTTCCTCATGCGCCGCCGAGCGCAAGCCCGATGACCGAGCGCGGCTTCGGGGTCGCCGAGGGCGTTGGGCCTTGGCAGACGTGGACGCTCGTAGGTCTGCTGGTGATTTGGCTGGGCTTGCTCGTGGTCGAGGCGCGCGGGCGTCGCGCGCCGTGGTGGGTTCCGCTATCTGGTGCGCTGACCGCGCTCGTGGTCGCCGCCGCCGTGCTGCGCCCGACGCTCGTCACCAGCCGGGGCAGCGAGCTGTTCCCCAAGGTGGTGGTGCTGCTCGATCGCTCGTGGCGCATGGGCCTCAAGTCGTCGGAGCAGACGCGCGAGCAAGTTTCGCTCGAGGCGCTAGCCGCTTTGCGCAAGCAGCTCGGCCGAGCTCGCCTGGAGGTGCTCGGCTTCGGCGAAGGGCCGCCCGCCCCCTTCATCGCCGGCGAGTCCGACGCCGCGTCACGTCCCACCGACAGCGATCTGGGCGCGGCCCTGCGGACGATAGCGGCCGCGCCCGGCGAGCGCCCCAAGGCCCTCGTGGTCGTCAGCGATGGACGGCTGACGAGCCCGACCGAGAACGCCAGCCCCGAGACGCTGCGCGAGCTCGGCGCGCGCCTCGGCGTGCCGATTCACACGGTGAGGGTCGCCGAGCAAGCGCCGCCCGACGCGAGCATCCGTCGCGCCGATACGACCGGCGCCGCCGTCGCTCACCAAAAGCTGGCGCTGCGCCTCAGCGTGGGCTGCTCGGGGGGGCTCAGCTGCGACGAGCTTCCCATCACCGTCGAAGAGCTGCTGCATGGGGAGCCGCCCGCGCTGCTCGCGCAAGGCGTCGCCAAGGTGCGCGAGGGCCTCGCCACCGTCGAGCTACCCTTCACGCTCGATCGCGCCGGGCGCAGGCTCGTGCGCGTGAGATTGCAGACGCCGGAGGGCGATCGCGTCCCCGAAAATGACACGCGCCTGCTCACCTTCGACGTCACGCGCGAGCGCGTCCGTTTGCTGCACGTCGCCGGCCGGCCTACCTACGACGTGCGCGCGCTCCGGCGCTGGCTGAAGGCGGACGAGTCGATTGATCTCATCGCGTTCTTCATTCTGCGCACCAACAGCGACTCGGCGCAGGTGAGCGAAGACTCCGAGCTGTCGCTGATTCCGTTTCCGGTCGACGAGCTGTTCACGGAGCACTTGCCCTCGTTCGATGCGGTGATCCTGCAGGACATCGACGCGGTGGAGTACAAGCTCCAGCGGCACTTGCCCGCGCTCTCGCGTTACGTGCGCGCGGGTGGAGGGCTGATCATGGTGGGCGGCCCCTCCGCGTTCATGGGCGGAGGCTACTCCGGAAGCCCTGTCGCAGACGTGCTGCCGGTCAAGCTGCCCGAGCAAGGCGCGCCCTTCGATATGGCGCCGTTCGAGCCCCGCGTCACCGCCGCGGGCCGCGCCGCGCCCGCCCTGCGCAGCGTGAGCGAGCTGCTCGCGCAGCAGCTACCGACGATGCAGGGGTCGAACACGCTCGGCCCGCTACGACCAGGCGCGATCGCGCTGTGGGAGCACCCGGATCGCCGCGCCGAAGGCAAGCCGATGCCCGTGCTGGCCCTGGGCGAGAGCGGCGACGGACGCGCCATCGCGCTCGGCGTCGACAACACGCATCTGCTCGAGTGGAGCGAGCTGGGCGAGCGTGGCGCGGGCCGCGCTCACGGCGCGCTGTGGGAGGGGCTCGTGGGCTGGCTGATGCGCGATCCTCGCTACGAATCGGCGCGCATCGATCTGAGCCACGAGTGCCGGGCGGGAGCGCCGGTCGAGCTCAGCATCACACGGCCCCCGGGAGCCGGCGTCGACGTGAAGCTCAGCCTGGAGCGCATGGGCGAGGGCACGGCGGCGCCACTGCAGGAAAAGCAACTGCGCCTCGAAGGCAACGTCGAGAGCGCGCTCGTCCCGCTGGGAGTGCTCGGTGAAGGCGGCTACAGCGCCACCGTTCGCATCGGCAACGCGCCCCCCACCCGCTTCGATTTCGCGTGTGAGCGCGGCGGGGCGGCGTTCGCCGACTCACGGCCGGACCCGTCATTGATGGAGCGCATCGCGCAAGCGTCGGGCGGCGTCAGCCTCGGCGCCGGTGAGATCGGCAGCTTGAAGACCCCGCCCCCAACGCACGTCGCCAGCCAACGCGTCGTCGCGGCGCTGCTGCCGGCGTGGGTTTGGGCCGCCCTCGCCGCGAGCGCCCTCGGGGCGCATTGGTTCGCCCGACGCCGCGCCGGCCTGCTCTGAACCGACGAGCGGCTGCCCGAAGCGGCCCGGGCTGCAGTGAGGCGTCCTGCCCCTTGCCGTCTCGTGGGGTGAGGAAGTGCTCGAGCGCGATCGCAATCGGGAGCCGCCTGTTGACGGGCTCGGCGCAGGCACGCTTAGCTCGTCCCGTGATTCGTAATGTTTTTGCCGTCTGCGCGTCCTGCTTCTCGTTTGCGTGCGCGCCCAGCGGGGCCGCCGGTTCTGGGGGGGCCGCGGAAGCGCCGCTACCTCCTGCCCCAGCGGCGGTGGACGAAGCGACCTCCTACATGCTCACGCTGATCAACCGCGACCGAAAGGCGCACGATTTGCCGCCGGTCGAGCTCGACCCGATCGCCAGCGTCGGAGCTTTGCGCCATGCGCGCGACATGGCTCAGCACGGCTTCACGGCGCACTGGGGCACTGACGGCTCCGTACCCGAGCAGCGCTACACCGAAGCTGGCGGCAGCGACTTCGTGCAAGAGAACGTCGCGTGCCTGTTCGACGGGGTGCCGCGCGAGCTCGACGACAATCCGCGCTTCGATCCGGCGCTGCTCGAGCAACTTCAGAAGATGTTCATGGATGAAGTGCCGCCGAACGACGGCCATCGCAAGAACATCTTGAAGCCGGGGCACCACCGCGTGGGCATCGGGCTGGCCCAGCCGGCTTCCGTCAACCAACCCTGCCTCGCGCAAGAGTTCGTCGACGACTTCGGGGACTACTCGGAGCTCCCCCGCGAAGCTGCACGCTCCGTCACGCTGGAAGTGAGCGGTGAAATCCGTGAGCCGCTGCGCTTCGGCGGCGTCGGGCTCGGTCGCATCGACCTAGCGCAGCCGATCCCGGCGAAAGAGCTCAATACGACCAACGTGTATCGCATCCCGCAGCCCTCGACCCTGTATTTTCCCGCCGGCTTCAAGACACCCAAGCCGGTCAAAGTCGACGGTCAGTCGTTCTCGATCGACTTCGGACTCGGGCCGAGCCCGCGCCCAGGTCGCTACGAAGTGAGCGTCTGGGCCAAGGAAGCCGGGAAGAACGAGCTTTTCATGGTGAGCCTGCGCACGATCGTGGTGAAGTAGCGCCGCGAAGGAGCACCGATGGCCGCCAAAAAGAAGTCCGCCCCCCAGAAGAGCGCCCCCAACGCCAAACCAGCGAGCAAGAAGGCCCAGGGCAAGCCCGTCGAGGCGGCCAAACCCGCCAAGCTCGGCAAGACGAGCAAGCAAGAAGCCGCGAAGAGCAAGTCGGTCAAGGCCGCGGCGAAGCCTGCGAAGAAGCTTGCGGCCAAGCCATCCAAGGCCGTCGCCGTCAAGTCGACCAAGCCTGCGGGCTCCGCCAAGCCTGCGAGCTCCGCCAAGCCTGAGAAGTCATCGCTCGTGAGCAGCGTGAAGCGCGCCGCCGCGAAGGTGGTGCAAGTCGCCGCCAAGACTGCGATGAAGATCTTGGACGCCGATCTCAACCGGGCCGCGCCCGCCTTCGAGCTGCAAGACGAGAAAGGCGAAGCCGTGTCGTCGGCGTCGCTGGCAGGCAAGCCGTACCTCATCTATTTCTATCCGAAGGACGATACGCCCGGCTGCACCAAAGAAGCCTGCGACATCCGCGACAACTTCGGCCGCTTTGGGCAGCGCGGCATTCGCGTGCTCGGCGTCAGCCCTGACTCGACCAAGAGCCACGCGAAGTTTGGGCAAAAATACGGCCTTCCCTTCACTTTGCTCTCCGACCCGGACAAGACCTTGGCCAAGGCTTACGGCGTCTGGGGTGAGAAGAACAATTACGGCAAGAAGTACATGGGCATCATCCGCAGCACGTTCTTGGTCGGCCCCGACGGCCTGATCAAGAAGGCGTACCGCGGCGTGAAGGTCGACGGCCACGTCAGCGCCATCCTCGAAGACGCGGCGTCGCTGCTCTAGAACGCCGAACGGTTTGACCGCTCGGCGTTCTAGACTGTTACCGCGCAGCGTAGCTGAGGGACGGATGCGGGATCTCGCGCAAGCTGCGTGAGGGGGATGGCGGGGCGGCGTTGGTCATCGCCCGCGCGGAGCTTGCACGTTTCTGGACGGAATCGCGCTGT
>JAEYWK010000022.1 GCA_023431345.1 Pseudomonadota bacterium | reverse complement strand
ATCCCGCGCCCGGGGGGGTCACCGGGGGGGGGGGCGCGCGCCGCCGTTTGATCGGGGCTCGCGTCGTCGACGACGTAGATGAGGTCGACCAGCGGCGGCATCGTCGACAGCGTGCGACCGATCAGCTGCTCCTCGCGGTAGGCGGGAACGACGACGGCGACGCGTTTATTGGCGAGCACGGAGGCGCCGGTTATAGCCGAATTGCGGCAGATCACAGCGCAAAACGTGCTACCTGGGCTCGGTGAGCGACGCTGCGTCCGCCCCGCCCAGGCCCCTTTCCCGGCGGCGCACCGTCAGTTATGTGCTGCTGGCGCTGGGCGCGCTCGGGCTCGGGCGCGTCGTCTATGCGTACGCCTCGTTTCCGAGTGATCGCACGCCCGAGGGGGCGTACTTGCGGGTGGCCATCGCGGTGAACCGCGGCAAGGCCCAAGACTTCTTCGCCTACACCGAGACGCGCGCCCAGCACGCCGCCTACACCATCAGGGATTTTCGAAAGAAAGCCCGTGACCGCGTGCTTTCGAGCTATCCCGAGCCGGAGCGGACCCGGCTCGCGAAAGAGTACGAAGCCGAGGCGCTCGCGCCCGACGGCGCCGACGTGTTCGCCCTCTACGCCGAGCGCCACGGCTGGATGGGGCGGCTCCGTCGTGACTTGTCGGGTGTGAAGAAGGTCGAGGTCGCCGGGGAGCGCGCCACCGTAGAGACGATTCGCGGTACCCGTTACCCGTTCCGCAAGCGTGAAAACGGTATCTGGGGCCTCACTCAGTTCACGCCCATGCTCGACGCCGAAGCCGAGCGCGCGGCTCGGGATTTCTCGGTCATCGAGAGAGCGGCGGCGGACTACGCCCGCGCTCCGAAGCCGAGCGGCTCGAGCGCGCCCTGAGCTGAGCGAACGCTAGCGGTTAGCGCGGCGTTCGCTGCTTCACGTCGGCGTAGGTCTGCCCCGGCGTCTTGCCCTGCTCGACGGGCAGCTCTTTCTTGCTCCAACCAGGCACGGCGCGACCGAACGCGTCGCGCGAGCCATCCCACCCCGCGGACATGTCCGCGAGCTCGGTGTAGCCGGCTTGCGCGAGCTGGTCGGCCGCTTTCTTGGAGCGCCCGCCTGCCTTGCAGCCCAAGATGAGCTTCTCGCCCTTTCCGAAGGCCTGCTGGACGACGCTCAGGAACTCGGGGTTGGGCGTGAGACCGGCCGGGCCTTGGTGCAACAGCGGCACGTTCAGCGCGCCTGGCACGTGCCCCGCTTCGAACTCGGGCTCGCTGCGGACATCGACGTACACGTGGCCTTCCGCCAGGAGCACGGAGGCCTCTTCGGGGGTGACGCTTCGGATTTCAGCCACGAGCAAGCCGTAACACCAGCGCGCTCGGTCTGCAAAGAGGGCTATACTGTCGGCCTCGGCGCGAGCCGCGAGACCCTGATTCCTTGACCTCGAGCACCGAAAACCTCGTTCGACTCATCCCCCTGGGCGGCCTGGGCGAGATCGGCATGAATTGCCTGGTCATCGAAGATCGCGGCCGTAGCGTGATCGTCGATTGCGGCGCGGCGTTCCCCGACGACGACCTCGGGGTCGATGTCATCCACCCGGATTTCAGCTACTTGCTGGAGCACCGTCAGGAGCTGGCCGGAGTCTTTCTGACTCACGGCCACGAAGATCACATCGGCGCGCTGCCGTACCTGCTCGGCGAGCTGGAGCTGCCGGTGTGGGGGCCGCCGCACGCGCTCGGCATGGCGCGCAAGCGGCTCTCGGAGCATGGCTTCGGCCCCAGCGAGCTCGACTTTCGGGTCGCGAGCCCGGGCCAGAGCTACGCGGTGGGGCCGTTCGAGATCGAGCCCGTGCGCGTGGCGCACTCGATCGTCGAGGCGAGCGCCCTCGCCGTCCGCACCTCCGCCGGCCTCATCTTTCACAGCGGTGACTTCAACTTCGATCCCGACCCGCCCGACGGCGAGCCGACCGACGAGCTGCGCATCGGTCAGCTCGGCGATGAAGGCGTCGGTTTGTTGCTCAGCGACAGCACCAACATCGACGTCCCCGAGCGCGCCGGGTCCGAGCGCAGCGTCGGGGCGGTGCTCGAGCGGCTGATCGAAGCGGCGCCGGCTCGCGTGGTCGTCGCCATGTTCGCGAGCAACATCCAGCGTCTGATCTTGCTGGGCGAGATCGCGCGCCGCACCGGCCGCAAGCTGTGCCTGCTCGGCCGCAGCCTCGAGGCGCAGGTCGGCGTCGCCAAGGAGATCGGCCGCCTGCACTGGCTGAGTGATCTGCTCGTGGCCGCCGCCGACGTGCGCGAAATGAAGCGCGAAAGAGTGCTGATTCTGGCCGGCGGCACCCAAGCGGAGCGGCTATCGGCGATGCGTCGTTTGGCCGATGGGGTGCACCCGCTGCTCACCCTCAGCGAAGGTGACACCGTGATCCTGTCGAGCCGCGTCATCCCCGGCAACGACCGACCCGTGATCGCGATGGTGAACGCGCTGCACCGTCGCGGGCTCACGGTGCACACGCGCGTCACGGAGCCAGGCGTGCACACGAGCGGTCACGCCGGTCGGAGTGAGCAGTCGCGCATGCTCGAGCTCACTCGCCCGCGCTGCTTCATGCCCGTGCACGGCACGCTGCACCACCTGCTGCGCCACGCCGAGCTCGGCCGCTCCTTGGGAGTCGCGGATACGCTCGTGGTCGAGAACGGCAGCGTGGTCGGCTTCGACGGGCGGCAGCTATCCCGGCAGGGCCACGTGCAGAGCGGCCGCGTGCCCGTCGCCGTCGGCGGCTCGGTGCTGTCGCACGAAAACCTGCAGCGGCGCGTGGAGCTGGCGCGCGCCGGCCTCGCCACTGTCGCGCTGGCCTACGACGGGCAGAAGCTCTTGGGCCCGCCCGTGGTGTCGACGCGCGGCGTTCCCGACGTCGACGGCGACCCCCACGCGCTGCGAAGCGCGGGGCTCGAAGCGGCCCGAGCGGTGGAGCAGTACCGGAGCGGGCGCGGCATCGAGCTGTCGGAGCACGTGCGGCGCTGCGTTCGCCGCAAGCTCGAGGATCTGTCGGGCACCCGGCCCGTCGTCGAAGTGTCTCTGATCGAGCTCGACTGAGTCGCCGGGCACCCGCCCGCTGCCGAGCGCGCGGCGCCGACGAGCGAGCGGCGCCTACAGCTCGATCGCGGACGCGCCCAAGTCTTTCTGGCAGGTGACGCACTTCTTCGGCACGTTGTCCTTCGAATAGATTTGCGAGCAGTTGGGGCAGAGGCGCGCGTCGCGCTCGAAAGCGATGGCCTTGTGCGTCACCGCGCACTCCTTGCCCGCGACCTGCACCCCCTCGAGCAGCACCAGCTCGCCGTCGAGATCTTGCGGCTTGGGCAGGCCCGACAGCTCGCTCTGCTTGACGTTCATCGCTTCGGGCACGCGGCGAGTGCCTTCCGCCAAGATCCAGGCGACGGCCTTGGGGTGCGCCGCGATCGGGATGCTGAACGTGGCGCTCTTGCTCTTGGCGATCAGCTGCTTGCCGGAGATCTCGATCGTCTGAAGCTCGCACCAGGCGATGCGCGTCAGCTCGGTGCCGCGCTCGAGCGCGATGCCCGCGTCGCCGATGCGCACCGGCACGGCGCCCGCGTCACCGAACCAGAGCGCCGCGCCCAGCACGACCGCTCCGCCGCCAAACAGGAAGGGCGCGTAGTCGTGCGGCACGTCGCTGATCCATTGACCCCACACGCCCGCGCCGGTGGCGAGCGCGCCGAGCATGCCGACGCCAACCGCCGTGCTCGACGAGTAGGTCTGCTCCGGGCTGAAACGACGCTCCTTGCGCTCGCGCTTTGCCTTCTTCTTTTTCTTGGTCTCGGCCATGGGGGCGGCGCAGCCTAAATCAACCCGGTAGGAGGTGGCAAACCGGGCCGAATGCCGTGCGATCGCGCGGCAAACGTGGGACTCTTTTACGGTGGCGTCGCAGCTTCGTGCCCGCCTGCTGCTGATCGCGGCTCCACTTTCGGCCGTGCTCGTGGTCGTGCTCGGGGTGGTGGCCGGAGGTGATCGGCCGATCCGGAGCGCGCGGGTCTATTCGGGGCCCACGCAAGGGCTGACCGAGCTGAGCCTGCGGATCGAAGTCGGCGAGCGCGATCGCGTGGCGGAGGTGCCGGTGCCGGACGCGCCGCTCGAGGTGGTGGCTGTCGAAGGCGGGCAGCGCGTGGCGCAGGTAACGGCCAGGACGGACTCGCTGGGCATGACGGAGGTGCACC
>JAEYWK010000262.1 GCA_023431345.1 Pseudomonadota bacterium | reverse complement strand
GACTCCCGCCGCCCCGGCGGCCGCTGCCGCTCCGACTCCCGCCGCCCCGGCGGCCGCTGCCGCTCCGACTCCCGCCGCCCCGCCGCCGCCAGCCGTGCCCGAAGAGCTGCTCTGGGCCGTCGATTACCCCGACGGGCAAGATCGCGAGTTTACCAAGGCGGAGATTGTCGCGGAGCTTGCGCGCGGGGCCGTCAACGGCGCGACCCTGGTTTGGCGCGACGGAATGGACGAGTGGCTCGAGCTGCAGCAGGTGCCCGAGCTCTCCGGTGAGCTCGCCAAGATCGAGGCCAAAAAGCAGGCGGAGGCGGCCGCTGCTGCTGCTGCCGCGTCGAAAGCAGCGGGACCCGTGCACAAGCCGCGCGCGCCCATGCCGACGGTGACCGGGCTCGGAGCCGTCTCCGGACCCAAGACGAGGACGACCCAGCCCTCATCCCCGCAGCCGCGCGCCACCGCGCCCTCAGCGCCGCAAATCGCGCAGCCGCGCGCCGCCGCCGCGTCGTCGCCCGAGCTGCCACGACCACGTGCGACCGCGCCATCGGCTCCGCAAATCGCGCCGCCCCGCGCTGCCGCCGCGTCGTCGCCCGAGCTGCCGCGACCACGCGCGACGGCGCCCTCGGCTCCCGGGCTTGCCTCCGCGCGAGGCGCCGCGCAGTGGGACGACGATGAGGAGGACGTCACTCACATCGCCCGGCCGCGTCTGACCGCGCCGTCGGACTCGGACGACGTCACGCCCCGGCCCGTACAAGCTCCCTCGGCCCCGAAGCCGATGGTTGCGCCGCCGCCACCACCGCCGCCGATCACGGCCGCCATGCCCGCTCCGGTGCCCGCTGCGCCGCCACCCGCGGCTGCACCAGCGACGCCCGCGCCGTTCGCACCGGCTACCCTGCCACTGCCTCCGCAAACCTTCCCGGACGCGACGCCACCGCTTCCCGCCAGCGTCGCCAAGGTCGTTTCGAACCCGCCTCAACCGCAGGCCACGTTCCCCGCCGTCGCGGCCCCGGTCCCCACCTTCACGGCGCCCGCCATCGTGACGGATCACGCCACGATCGAGTGGCCCGAAGCCAAGAGTAAGAAGCCCCTCGTCATCGGAGCTCTGCTCGTGGTCGCAGCGGCGATCGGCGGAGCCGTGTTCTTCCTCGGCGGAAAAACGCCGCTGCCGCCGCCGTCACCGATCGCGGCGCTCCCGGCCGAGCCGAGCAGCCCCGGCGCCCAGCCCACCAGCACGCCCGCGACCACGCCGGCCACGCCCCCACAGCCAGGCAGCGATACCGCCAGCGGCAGCGACCCGATCTTGTCCCCGCCAGACTCGGGCGCCACGCCCGGCGCCGGCTTCGCCGAGCTGTTCGCGGCGGGCGCGCGCAAAGCCGAGTCCAAAGGCGCGACGGTCGCTCCCGCCGCCCGCTTCGACCCGGCCGCCACGAAGGCACCGCTCGCGGACGCCGCGACCCAGGCTCAGGCTTGCAAGCAGGTCGGCGGCCCCACCGGCAAGGTCACGGTCGTCGTCACCTTCGCTCCGAGCGGCAAGGTGGCGAGCGCCACCATCACGGACGCGCCATTTGCGGGCACGCCGACGGCGACCTGCATCTCGTCGGCGCTCAAGCGCGCCTCGATCCCGCCGTTCAGCGGGCTGCCCGGCACCGTGAGCAAGACGTTCTCCCTCCTCTGACATGCGCTTCTTCTCGCTCGGTGACCGGTCGTGACTGCATCGAGGCCAGGACGTGGCAACATCCGCTCGGTGACCGACGCTCCCATCGTCTCGCTCGAAGTCAGCTTCGGCGACGCGCCGCCCGAAGCCATGGTCACGCCGCTGTGCCAGTCCCTCTCGGAGCTCTGCCGCCCGGTGTTCGAGGACGAAGACGCGGCCAATCGGCTGCGCCTCGCCGCTCACGAGCTGCTCGAGAACATCGTCAAGTACAGCTCGCAAGGCGCGTGTGAGTTTCGCGTGGAGGTGCGTCGGCGCGGCGAGCGCTCGCTCACGGCCCGCGTCGAGACCCGCAACGTGCCGCTCGTGACTCACCGCGCCGACGCCGACGCCCGGCTGGCCGCGCTCCACACCGCCGCAGATCCACACGAGCACTACGACTCCGTGATCGCCGACAGCGCGCGTCGCCCCGCCGGCTCCGGCTTGGGCTTGGCCCGTATTCACGCAGAAACAGAGTACCGCTTGCAGCACCGCTTCGAAGGGCAGGCGCTGGTCATCATCGCCGAAGGCGAGGTTTGGCTGGAGAGGGAGGCGCTGCCATGAGCCCCACGCTCGACTTGCCCGCGGCAGAGGTGGAAGGGCTGCGCTGCGAGCCGTCCCTCGACGAGCAAGGCAAGCTGCACGTCGTCTTCGACGGCACCGGCGACGCTGCCGCCATCGAGCTGCTCGCCAGCTACTTGAAGCGCGTGCACGCCGAAGCCTCGCGGCTCGGTCTGGCCGAGGTCGTGTGCGACTTTCGGAAGCTCAGCTTCATGAACTCCAGCTGCTTCAAGGCGTTCGTGGTGTGGATCGACACCGTCAAGAACGCGGACCCGCCGTACCGCATCCGCTTTCTCACCTCGCCTGCCCTGCACTGGCAAAAGCGCAGCCTGGAAGCGCTACGCCGCCTCGCGAGCAGCGTCGTCACCGTCGAAGCCTAGGGCCGCCGCGCTCTCGGCGGAGGCCGTAGAGCGCACTCCTCAGCGCAGCCACAAATCCAGGCGCACGCGGAGGCTGCGCAAACGCGGCTCCCCCTTGGCGATTTCGGGCTCTTCGTCGAAAGACAGCTCCGAGCGCGCGCGTCCCAAGCCGTTCACGACGCGCTCCACGGCGGAGCCGGGTACCGGCAGCGACGGCCACTCGGGCGCATGCGCGCTGCCACGCATCGGATCCATGATGCCCTCTGGCGACAGGTGGTAGCGGCGTCCGTCGGGGGTGAGCGGAGCTCCGCCCAAATACAGTCGCAGCAGCTCCGCGCTGCGGTTGGCTCGATGCGCGCTCTCGGGGGCGCCACGCAGCACCGCTTCGATGCTGTGGCGGGCTCCCGACTCCGCGCTGCGCGCTCCTGCCGCGAGCAGCCAGCCCAGGATGGTACGGAGCGCGCCCTTCTTGTTGGGCGCGAGCTCCAGCACCACCTGGCCTTCCTTGGCCAGCTGAGCCAGCTGCTCGGCGGACGCGGTGCCCTGCGGGGGGAGCTTGCCGTCCAGCGCTTGGTCGATGAGGGAGCCCATGACGGAGCGGTTGAAGGTGACGAGCAAAGAGTCGCCGGCGATGGCGTAGTAGAGCGCGACTTGCTTGCCGCGCTCGGTGCCGAGGATCCGCACGACCTGCACGGACCGGTGCTCCGCCAGCGGCGCCCATTCGACGGCCCCGGGCGCGGCTTCCTCGAGCATGCGACGCGCCGCGGTGAGCGCGACCGCCGCCGCGAGCTTGCTCTTCAGACCGACCGCCAAGTAGACGGGCAGCCCCTGCAGCTCGAGCAAGCCCTGGGGGAGAGGCTCCTCGGCGGCCATATCTTGCGGCGACACGGGACGCTCGAGCTCGCGCAGCTCGTGGCGCATCGAGCGCCGCGCGGGCCCGAGCAGCTCGTTGCGATCGGCGCAGCCCACGAGCGCGTAGTTGCCCAGCCAATCCAGCTTGAAACGCGAGTCCCCGCGGGTGAGCCAGCCGAGCCCTGACGTCAGGGTCCGGCGCAGCTCGGCGTTCTCCCCGATGCCGATGCCGATGCGGGCTCCCGACGCGATGTCGGGCAGGGCGATGTGACCGTCTCCGCCGAGATCGAGCTTCGTGGCTTGGTCGGCGGACACGAGCGGGAGCACGCGCATCTCCGCGCGCAAACCCGTGCCGCGCTTTTGTTGCGAGAGGCGCAGCGCGATCGGGTCGATGTACTGCGACCAGCGAGCGCGATACTGCGCGGCAAAGCTCGCGTAGCTGTCGCGCTCGGCGGCGCTCACGCGGGTGACGGGCGGCAAATCGATCAGCGGCTCGAGCGTCGCGGGGGTGCCCCAGCTCGAGCGCGGCGCGCTGCCCGGCGACCACTCGATGCGCGCGCCGTCGTGATGCTTCAGCTCCGCGGCGCCGAGCAGCCCTACCCGGGTCAGCTCGGCCGCGCTCGCCGGGCTCTTGCCGTGAATCCAGCCGTAGAGCAGGGCCGAGAGCGGCGGCCCGGTGAGCTCCGAGAGCGCCACCTGGCGGCGCGCTTCGGCGATCTTTTGCGCTGGCCCGACGACGGCCTCGACGAAGCGATCGCCGATGAACGCGAGCACGTCGGCCGGCACGTCCCGGTCGCGCGCCAGCATGTAGCGAAAGTCTTCCTCGTCGGCGAGCCGCGGCGCCTTGGCCATGATCGCGGAGATGACGCGCTTGATCGCGGCCGGGCTGTTGGAGACGAGCTCGAACTCCGCAGCGGAGGCGCGGTGCTGTCGGACGCGCCCGTCGGGCGAGCGCGCCACCTCGACCTGCACGCCCTCGTGACTGAAGCTGCTGCTCTGGGTACCTCCGTGCGCAGCCCCGTGCGTCGCGAGCGCCTTGGCGAGCGCGGCGCGAAACAAGAGCGGGTTCTTGAGGCGGAAGATCAGCGTGACGTCGCTGCCCTGATGAACGTACGGATCGCTGCCGACGACGGCGAAATCTCGGATCACTTCCGGGCCGAGCACGCGGGAGAGATCGCCCGACTCGACGCCGAGCTCGGCCAAGTACCGCGGCAAAGTCCCACGCTCGGTGGACGCGCCGTCGAGCGCATCGGCCGCGGGCCCCCCGAAGCTCTGCAGGAAATCGAGGGAGTGGGTGAAGGCGCCGAAGCTGCTCGCGCGCACGAAGTAGAAATCCGCCGGCACCGCGCGCGCGAGCGGCTCTTCGGGCGCGCGCTGACCGAGCTTCTGGGAGAGCGCGGCCCAAGGCTGGCGCGTCAGCTCGGGAGGCTTCACGTCCGCGATCGGGATGCTGCGCGGGGCTTTGACGACCGAGAGCACGCGGCCTCGGCGCGTGGCGAGCGCCGCCTGCACCGCGGCGCGACCGCTGAAGGTATCCATGAGATACGCGAGATCTTCGTGCTGGCCGCTGGTGCTGGCGTCGAACCACGGCGAGTGCCCGGTCAGCTTGTAGCGCGCACGAACGCGCGTGATGGCGGAGTAGCCGAACCAGTCGTCGCGACTCGACAAGTAACCCACGAAGGCCTCCGCCCACAGCCGCGGCAGCTCGGCCGCGAGCGGGCCGGACGGGGAGGGCGCGCTGAACCTGAAATGATGACCGGGCTGTCCGCCCGCGGCGGGCGTGTACGCGTCGCCCGCGATCTGGCCGCCGGCTTCTTGCTTCGGACGGCGCAGCCAGAGCACCATCTCGCGATCTTTGCCGCGGCTCACCAGCTGCAGCGGCGCACTGCTGCCGGTGATGCGAGCCTCGGTGCCGAGCCAAAACTGGTCGCCCGGCGCCTCCTGTGCAAACTCCGGTAGCACCAGCTCCAGCAGCTGCTCGTCTCCGTCGAGCGCGTGCCGGCGCACCTCGAGCTCGAGGGTTTCCTGGTGCTCTACCGGCGCGATGCGACCGCTGCGCAGCTTCATCGCGCTGGGCTCGGGCTCATCCGTCAGGTGTGGGAGCCTGGGCGGGGCGGGCTGCTGGCTCACGGACGGCGCTGGCGACGGCGTGGGCAGCGCTGGCGGCGGCGCGCAAGACGCGAGTCCGAGCGCCAAGCACCCCAGCGATCTGCGCAGCAAGCGGGCTCCCGACATCGAAGCTGCGACGGTAGCAGAAGGCTCGTCAGGCTCGGTCACGCTGGCCCCGGGCCCGCCCAAAGTCGGCAATAATGCAGGCTATTTCAATACTTGCGAAGCAGCAGGCGGCTCGGGTGCGGGCTCGTCGAGGGCGTCGACGGCGAGCAGAACGTCCTTCGGATCCACGCGATTTTGCACGACCCAAAGGTAAGCGCCGGGCTGGATGCGCGAGGCGTGCTGCTCGGGGACGCGCACGTCGAGCTGTTTTTTGAAGGGCGCCTCGTTCGACGGCAAGACCGTGAGCGACAAGCGACGACACGCTTCGCCGCTGGCGCCGAGCAGGCAAGAGCCCGCGCTGGCTTGCTCGACGCGCGCGACCGCGGGGATGCCATCGACGCGATCGGCGGTACCGCGACGCAGAAACAGCAGCGAGGCTAGGCCCAGCACCAGCGGCGCGGCGATCAGCGCCGCGAGGGCGAGGAACGACACGGCGCCGCGCGGCTTCACCAGCGACGCTCCGCGAGCGGGCCTCGCGAAGGCGACGTGCTCATGGAATCAGCGCCAGCTTGCCGGTGGTGGTGCCGCTCTGCAGCGCGCGGTGCGCCTCCGCCGCGGCGCCGAGCGCGAGCTCGCTGACCGGGAGCGGCTTGATGACGCCGCGCGCGAGCTCACCGAGCATGCGCGCCATCGACTCCTCGAGCAGGGCTTGCTCTTCGAACAGGTACGAGAGGTTGAAGGCGATGACGCCGCGGTTTTCATCGACCATTTTGAGCGGATGAAAGCGGGGGATGCGCAGAAATTCCCATGCGAGCTTGAGCCAGTTCGGCCGCCCGCGGCCTCGCGAGAGCATGCTCGTGAAGCCGTAGACCACCAGCCTGCCCGTCGGGCGCAGGTGCCGGTAGCTCTGCGCGAGGGTCTCGGCGCCGTTGGACTCCAAGACCACGTGCAAGCCGCCCGGCGCGATCCGCTCGACCTCGCGCCACAGCGACTGCGTGGACTTATCGATGACGTGGGACGCGCCATACGCCAGCGCGACCTCGCGCTTGTGGCTCGAGCCGACGACGGCGATCGTCTCCAGGCCGTCCGCCTGCGCGAGCTGGAGCGCGGCGAGCCCGACGCCGCCCGCGGCCGAGTGGATCAGCACCTTCGCGCCTGGTCGCGTGCGCACGCACTCGCGGAGCGCGTAGTAGGCGGTCAGAAAGACGGTCGGGAACGTGCCCGCCTGCGCGTGCGACATCGACTCGGGCACTCGAAACAGCTGGTGACGAGGCACGCACACTTGGCTGGCGTAGCCGCCGAAGCGCGTCACGCCGAACACCCGCTCGCCGACGCGCAGATCGCTCACCCCCGCGCCGAGCGCCGCCACCTCACCGGAGAGCTCGAAGCCGGGCGTGATCGGGAAACCGACGTATTTCTTCGCCGATTCGTAGAGGCCCAGCCGCACCACCACGTCCGCGAAGTTCACGCCGACGGCGCGCGTCTGCACCAGCACCTCTCCCGGGCCGGGCGTCAGGTCCGCGGCGTCTACCAGCTCGAGGCGCTCGAAGCCGCCGGGTTTCGCGATCGCGATGCGCTTCACGCTTACAGCCCGCTCTGCTCGATCCAGCGTTGGGGAATGGTGCCGAACGAGAGCAGCCAGTCGTTGAAGCGCTTGAGCGCCCACCCGCCCTCGTCGACCTTGCGCTGCTTGAGCCGCAAGTTCTCCATCTTGCCGATCAAGTAGCTCATCGGCACGGTGGGGGCCGCGGTGTACCAGTTGACGTCGCCTTCGGCGCGGCCGCGCGTGAAGCCGACGTGCTTCATCAGGTGCTTCACGGCGCCTTCGTAGTCGAGCTCACCGGCGTGCAGGCCGCAGTCGACGAGGATGCGGTGGGCGCGCCACAGCGCGTCGTGGAGCAGGTTCAGCCGCGCGGTGGGGTCACGGTTGACGCCGTAGTCCACCGCCATCTGCTCGCACCACAGCGTCCAGCCTTCGTAGAACACGGAATGCGCGAACCAGCGTCGCACCGGGCTCGGGTGGCGATTGGCGATGCAAAACTGCAAATGGTGCCCGGGATAGGCCTCGTGGGCGCACGTGGCGGGCACCCCGAAATGCTGGCTCACCTCCGCCGCGCGGTCTTTGGCGGTGGCGCGCGTCAGGCTCAGATCGTTGACCCAGAATACGCCGATCTGCCGCGGATCGTAGCAGCCAGGCGACGAGTAGGCGGCGGTCGGGAACTGGTGGCGAAAGAAATCGGGCACGGGCTTGACGAGCAGCTCGTCGCCTTGCGGGAAGCTCACGATGTCGGCGCGACGAAACTCGTCCGCCACGCGCGACGTCTCGTGCACGTACTCGCTGAGCAAATCGCCGCGCGCCGGCGCCCAATCGGCGGCCGCCCGCTCCAAGATGTCGCGCGGCTTCTTGCGCGGGGCGATGCGCGCAGCTTCGGCCTCCATCTCGGCCTCGAGCCGCGCCACCAGCGCGCGTCCGTAAGCCAGCGCCTCGCGCGCCGTGATGTCCCAGCCGAGCCGCTCGCGCATCAGGGCCTCGAAGCGCTCGCGGCCGAGCGAGAAGTCGCGCGGCTTGCCGGCGGCGGCGCGGCCGACGTGGCGCCCGTACTGCTTGAACGACGCCGTCGCCGCGTTCAGCAGCGCGTCCAGGCGCTTGGGCTTGAGCCTTCCCGTCGCGAGCAGCGGCTCACGGATCGCCTCGAACAGCGCGGGCGCCCCTGCCACCGAGCTCTGCGCGGTCTCGCGCCACAGCGGCACCGGCCGCTTCACCAGCTCCGCGGCGCCGTCGAGGTAGTCGGGCAGCTTGGCCAAGCGCGAAGCGATGGCGTCGGCCACGGGCGACAGGTCGTCGGCGTGCCGCACCACGAGCTGGTGAATGCTGCCGAGCGCGCCGGACACCCAGCTCTCCGGGTTCTTGTGGTAGGTGCCGCGCTCGTACGACCACGCCTCGGTGCGCAGCTCGGCCAGCAGGGCGCGCCGATCGAGCCAGTCGTCACCGACCAGATCGTGCTCGGGGATCGACTCGACTTCCTCGAGCGTCTTTTGCACCAGCTTCTGCTGCGCGCGCAGCAGCTTCTCGGAGGGCACCTCCAGCGCGGCGTCGAAATCGTGGCGACCCATGGCGCTTCCGGTGCTGGGGAAGCGCTCCATCGTGGTCTCGATGTAGCGCTCGCCCAGCGCGCGCAACGCGCGAGCTTGGGGGCTTCGCGCCTCGAGGCGCGCGGAGGGGGCTCGCCGCTTCTTCTTCTTCGTTTTGCTCATGCCGGGGCCGCGGCAGCTTCCACGACTTTTCGTGTGCTGCGCAAGCGGCTGGTGTCGAGCGGGCTCAATTCGCCCGCGAGCAGGGCCACGCGCACCGCTTTGTGCGGGAAACCAGGCCCCAGCACCGCCTCCACCACCTCCGCCGCCTTGCTCGAGCCGCCTGGCCCCAGCTCGACGACCGCCTCGAGCGGCAAGAGCTCGCCGAGCAGGCCCGCGCGCGTGAGCGCCTCGCGCTCTGCCTCGCCGCCGACGCGCAGGCTACGCACGAAGCGGCGCACGTCCACTTTCTTGCCGAGGCCGTCGATGCTGCGGCGCACGATCACCTCGGGCTTCGCGAAGAACTCGGCGATGGCGCCCTCGATGAAGCCCACGCCGCCGCGCTCGCGGACCACGCGCTCGGGCAGCGCGAGCAGGTAGCGCGCCCCGTCGATCACGGCTGCGACGCCCTTGTCTTGCTGCTCGAGGCGCTCGGCGCCCAGGAAATGCAAGCCGCCGGAGGCGTGGGCCTCGAGGCGCGCGACGAGCTCATCGGCGGGCGGCGCGTCGATCAGCTTCACGTCCGCGTACTCGTCGAGGCTGGCGACGCCCAGCGACAGCGCGGGGCCGAACGACATGTCGGGCTTGGGGTGAAAGCCTTCCGTGTACGCGGTCTTGATGCCAGCGCGGCGGATGACGCGCGGCAGCTCACGGATCAGGTCCAAGTGTCCGAGCAGCGCGACCGCGCCCGTCTTCGCGAAGCGCAAGCGGTAGCGAACGGGCGTGCCCGAGCGCACGGGCCGGTACAGCTCCGGCCGCACCCGCTTACGCTGCGCAGGCGGTTTGGCCAGCTCTTCCGGCGGCAATTCCATGCCGAAAGCCAGGGGCTCCACGGCGCGCTTGGCTTTGCCCGCCGGCTCCTCGCGTACGATCGGCAGGCTCACGCGCTGGTTGGGCTCGAGGGCGCCCAGCCGCTGCAAGAAATCCTTCCGCTCGCTGCGCATCTCGGTGAGGTCGCAGGCGATGCCGCAGTCGTAGCAGACGAGTCGCCGCTTCTCGGCCTCGGCGTCTTGCACGTTGGTGGCGTGAATGAATTGACCGGCGACCTTGCCGCACGGCGGGCTCGGCCGGCTGGCGAGCGCCTTGCGGTACTCGCGGGCGAGGAAGCCCTCCTCGAGACCGATGTCGAAATGCTCCCACGGCAGGCGCGCCGTGACCGGGATCGTGCCCAAGAACTGC
This sequence comes from Pseudomonadota bacterium, assembly GCA_023431345.1. GTDB lineage: Bacteria > Myxococcota_A > Polyangia > Polyangiales > Polyangiaceae > PMG-095. The sequence continues at coordinate 5,801 of JAEYWK010000262.1, read as the reverse complement.
GCGGGGTCGATCGCGAAATGCTCGAGCGCTTCCTTCCACAGCTCGAGCTTCACGTGCTCTTCCCAAGAGTCCATGCGCGCGCCGCGGTGATACGCGCGCTCGATCACGTCGCCGAGCCGGCGATCACCGCGAGCCAAGATGCCCTCGAGCAGGCTCGTCTCGGAGTCGTGCGTGCGCAGCTCGAGGCCGCGCACCTGCTTCACGGCGTGCCGCAAAATTTGCTGCTTGCGCTGGGTTTGCGCCAGCGAGTCTTGCGCGCACCACTGAAACGGCGTGTGCGGCTTGGGCACGTGCGTGGAGACGCTCACGGTGACCTTCGGCCGCCCGCCGACGCGCTTGCCGACCTGCAGCGCGTTCTTGCCGACGGAGGCGATCGCGAGCACGTCCTCGTCTTCCTCCGTGGGCAGGCCGATGATGAAGTACAGCTTCATGCGATCGAAGCCGCGCGAGAAGGTGCGCTCGGCGGTCTCGAGCAGCTGCTCTTCGGTGACGTTCTTGTTGATGACGTCACGCATGCGCTGGGTGCCGGCCTCGGGCGCGAACGTGAGGCCCGAAGCTCGCACCTTGCGCATGTCGTCCAACAAATCCTCCGCGAGCCCGTACGCGCGCAGCGAGGCGACGCCCAAGCTCACGCGCTCCGGCGCCGTCTTTTCGACCAGGCGCTTGATCAGGGGGGAGATGCAGCTCACGTCCGCGGTGGAGAGCGCGGTCAAGCTCACCTCGTCTTGGCCCGACTTCTCGAGCGCGCGCACGACCGTGTCGATGACCTCTTCCGGATCGCGCTCGCGCACGGGGCGGTAGATCATGCCCGCCTGACAGAAGCGACAGCCCTCGGTGCAACCCCGCGCCACCTCGATGCTCATGCGATCGAAGATCGCCTCCGGACCGCCCACGGGGCCGTCGTCGGGGAACGGAAACTTCGAGATATCCTCGAGCAAACGCCGCTCGATCGGGAACGGCAGGCCCGGCTCTTTGGGCCCCGTCACGATCAGGAAACCACCGTCGGGGTCGAGCGCCGTCTCGTAGAGCGAGGGCACGTAGACGCCGCGGATGTGGGCGAGCCGCACGAGCCGCTCACGACGCGAGAGGCCCAGCCGCTTACCCTCCGTCCACGAGAGCGCTATCTCGGTCACGGCTTCTTCGCCGTCGCCGATCAAGATGGCGTCGAAGAAGTCGGCCGCCGGCTCGCAGTGCGTCGCGACGGGGCCGCCTGCCACCACCAGCGGATCGGCGTCGCTGCGCGCGGCGCTGCGCAGGGGAATGCCCGACAGCTCGAGCATGGTGAGCACGTTGGTGTAGGTGAGCTCGTACTGCAGCGAGAAGCCGACCACGTCGAAGTCGCACAGCGGGCGGGAGCTCTCGAGCGAGACCAGCAGCTTGCCGTGCGCGTGCAGCTGCTTCTGCATATCGTTCCACGGCAGGTACGCGCGCTCACCCAGGGTGCGCGGGTGGTCGTTCAAGATCTTGTAGAGGATGCGGTAGCCGAGGTGGCTCATCCCGATGTCGTAGATCTCGGGAAACGCCAAGCAGACGCGCGCGTCGACTCCATCCCAAGACTTGCGCCGCGCGCCGTGCTCGGCGCCGGTATAGCGGTTCGGCTTCTCGACCTTATCGAGGAACTTGGCGTACGGATGATCGATGAGCTGCATGGCGGCCACTGACGTTGAAATGCGCCAGGCAGGCGCGGGGGCGCGAACCATAGCGCAACGCTTCAGAAGCGGTAATTGGCGCGATCTCAGGGCCGAATTGCGACCGCGGGCCGGAGCCAGAGCCCACCGCCGCGCGGCAGAAAGTCTGAAGGCGGCGATTCGCGGCCTGTAGACTGAGGAGGTACGCGGCGTGTGCAAGGTCCTTGGCTCCTGCTCGGCGCGCGTGCGCCGCTCGCGCCCTGAGCCCTTCTTCCGACGATGCCCAGCAACGACGACACCCATCTCGTGACCACCGGCGACTTCCTCGAGTCGTGGCGGGGCGCTTCCACGCCGTCGACGAGCGACGTCTTGCTCGGAGCGACTCTGAACGGCACGTACCTGGTCGAGCGCCTGCTGGGCGAAGGCGGAATGGGCCGCGTCTACTTGGCCAAGCACACGCGCATCGCGCAGAAGCGCGTCGCGGTGAAGGTGCTCCACAGCGAGTACACCGGTAACGCCCAGGTGCTGGCGCGCTTTCAACGCGAAGCGGAGGCGGCAGCCGCCATCTCGCATCCCAACGTGGTCGCGGTGCTCGACATCGACGTGACCAAGCAGGGCATGCCCTACCTGGTGTGCGAGTACCTCGAGGGCGTCGACCTGTCCGACTACCTGCGCGAGGTAAAGCGGCTCGACGTTCCCGACGCGCTCTCGATCACGCGCCAGCTGTGTCGCGGGCTCGCGGCCGCGCATGCCCGCGGCGTGATCCACCGTGATTTGAAGCCGCCGAACGTCTTTTTGGTCGGGGACTTCACCCAGGGCGCGCCGCCCAAGCTGTTCGCGAAAATCGTCGACTTCGGGCTCTCGCGCTTCAACGGCGGCGAGCAGCAGAACCTCACGAAAACAGGCGTGATCATGGGCACCCCGTCGTACATGGCACCCGAGCAAGCGCGCGGTAAGCCCGTCGACCAGCGCGTCGACGTCTACGGCCTGGGCACGATCTTGTACACGGTGCTGACGGGGCGGCCGCCGTACGAAGAGGAGAGCGCGCCCGCGACGATCCTCGCGCTGCTCAACTCGGAGCCGCCGCGGCCGCGCTCGCTCGTGCCCACCATCCCCGCCCACATCGAGGTCGTCATCGAGCGCGCGATGGCCAAGAACGCCGACGATCGCTACCCGGACATGGCTGCGTTCGAAGCCGCGCTCGACGCGCTGCCCGGCGGCCGCACCGCGACGTCCGGCGAGCCCGCCGCGCTCGTGCCAGCGCCGCCCAGCAACGCGCGGATTCAGGCGTCGTCAGGCTCGGCGGCGGACGTCGAAGCGGCGCGGCCACGCCTGCTGCTGGTACTGACGGCCGCAGCCAGCCTGCTGGTGGTGAGCGCGCTCGTGGCGTTGGGCGGCGTCGAGCTCGCGACCGGCTACCGCTTCGCTCGCGTCGAGCTGCTGCTGATCTTGCTCGCCATCGCCGGCACCTCGCTCACCCCCGCCGTCCTGTGGTTTTTGCACATCCGGCGCCGGATTTGGGACAACAGCTCGCGCGTGCTGTCGCTGCTCGTGCGCGTGCGCGCATCGGTTTTGGCCGGCGCGCTGAGCTACGGCCTGCTCGTGCTCTCGCTGCACCTGATCGACGGCTTCGTGTCTCGGGTGATGACGCTCTCGTTCGCGCCCCTGCAGGCGGGCTGGGCGGGCTGGAACCTGCTGCTGCCGGCGGCCTCTCTCGTTATCGCGCTCAGCACCGCGTGGCGACGTCACTTGCTCGCGACGCTCGACCCAGGATTTCGCCGCGCGGCGTTGCTCTGGCTGCTGGCGAGCGTCACCGGGCTCGTCGCGCTGGCCATCCTCTACGCGGGCGTGCTGTGGCGCGCCGCGACCGGGGTCGTCGCGCCGTAGGCCCACGTTCAGCCCACGCAGCACCTGTTGGCGCGCTCGCGCGGGACGTCAATCGAGCGCCGTCACCGCAAGCGTGTAGTCGCCCCCGATTGCCCACCAGGATTCGACGAAGACGAAGACTCGCTCGCCGGCGCTCAGGGCGACGTCGAGCGTGAGCGGACCTTCCGAGAGAGGCTGGTTCGGATCAGCGCCGCCGTCGACCTGATGCACGCAGCCTAGCTCGGCGTTCGCGTGTGCATACTGGCAGTGGCTGCGCACGAACAAGGTCAGGACCGCGCTCGAGCCCACCCTGACGGGGGCAGCGGTGAAGCGAAACGTGCCCGCGGCGGGCGCGACGAAGGCGTGAGCCTGCTCACTACCCGCGTTGCCGCGGCTTCTCGTGCAGCTGGCGAGCGTCCGATCCGGAGCGCTAGCGCTACTCCCCGCATAAGTGCTCTCCAAGGTCGGAACGTCGAACGGGCAGCTTTCGACCGGCTCCAAGCAGGTGGGACTATCGCCCCCGACGCCGTCCGGCACGTCGCACCACACCCCTTCGCCACAGCGGCTCACCACCTCGAACGGATCGCAGGCCGCGCCGACCTCGACCAGCTTCGGCGCCGCGGCGTCGACGTCGACTTCGACCGGCTCTCCCATCAGCTCCGAGCGCTCACCCAGCGCCACCCGCACGCGCCGCGGCGAGCTCGTCCAGCTCGAGTCGACGCGCGTCGTGAAGCCGAGAAACGTATCGGCGTCAGCCTCGAGGTGCGCCACCGACGCCGTGGTGAGGAAGCGATTGGGCCTCCCCAGAGACTGGAACCAGCTCGAGAACACCTGAATCACCTCCCCCGCGTCGTCGAGTAGCTCGACGTGGATCACGCGCACGGGCCCCGCCCCGACGCGCCCCTCGAACGCTACGCCCAGCGCGCCGTTCTCGTCGACGAAGGCCGACAGCTCGTCGATGGCCGGCCGCTCCGGCCTCGGCAGCGGCTCGGGCTCAGCCTCGGATTCGGATTCGGATTCGGATTCGGATTCGGATTCGGATTCGGATTCGGATTCGGATTCGGGTTTAGGTTCGGGCTTGGGCTTGGCCTCAACCTCCGTGCTCGGCGAACCTTTACCCGCATCGCGCGCCGACACACCGCCGCAGGACAGCATGAGCACGCACCCGACCAGCCCAAAGCTCCAGCTACTCATCCCGCGGCACAAGCTAGCATGGATCAGCTGGGGCGCCGCTCCGTAACGGGCGCGTCCGCGAGTCGCACCGTAAACATGCCCGTGCCCGTACGTTGACGGTCACGCGCGAGCGTTCCCAGTCGAGGGACACACCCTAGTCTGCTGAAACGCGATCGATGAAGAGCTCGATCGGCTCAACCTGATCGACGACGAACGCGACGTAGAAACCGGGGTGACTCGCGTCGGCCGGCTCCAAAGGCACCAGGTCCGCATAGTGGACCGTGAAGTCTTGCCACTCGGGCGTCACCATGACCGTCGCGACCGGCCACTGCGAGCCCGCCTCGCGCGCGGCGAAGTAGTTATACGACAGCTGCTCATGTCCGACCGCGACCTTGATCACCGCGGGCGCGTTCGCCCGCGCCGAGAACCGAAGTGAGCTGGTTTGCGCGATCAGATCGATCGGGTTGTGGGTGCTGAAGGTGCCGCGCGCCGGAGATGCCGGAACCGGCAAGCGCAAAATTCGGCCCTCCCCGCCCGGCAGATAAATCATCGTGCCATCGGCGTCGAACCACGGAAAATTGTCATCCAGCCAGAATGGGTCGTGCGGCGGGGGCTCGTCCGGAAGCTGGCCTGCCTGCCCTGCCTGCTCGCCCTCCCCCGCGTGACCGCGCTGCGCGACTCCCCCACAGCCTGCGAGCAGCGCGACGGCCACACCAGCCACACCAGCCATGCACCTTGCCATCACGGGTTAGTGTAGCCAGCTCCCGAAATCAGACCCGCATTTCTGCCAAGCCAGAGCCCAGCACTGCCGCAACCTTCCGCCAGCGCTCCAGCACCCTAGGTCTCCTGCTGCGCGTCCTTGCTCCCTCCCAGGAAAACATTTTTGGATTCGGTCCCCCGACTCCAAAAATGCGCTCTCCTCTCCCGCTCCCCTTCCACCCTTCCTGTTCCCTCTCTCGCCCTCTCGCCCTCCCGCCCCCCTTCCACCCTCCCCGCTCCCTCTCTCCGTATCCGTCCGGTCACGGCCGTTCTTGACTTACGGCGGGCGAGCGGCCCAGTTTTGCGGCAAAAGTTCGTCGATCCGATCAGCCGAGGTCGAGTCCAGCCGCATCAGCACATCGGTCAGGTACGCGA
>JAEYWK010000025.1 GCA_023431345.1 Pseudomonadota bacterium | reverse complement strand
GCATCAAGATGGTGATGCCGGGCGACAACATCACGGTCGAGGTCGAGCTGATCACGACGGTGGCGTTGGAAGAGCAGATGCGCTTCGCCATCCGCGAGGGCGGCAAGACCGTCGGCGCCGGCGTCGTCACCAAGATTATCGAGTAATTTTAAGCGTCATGTCTGCCTGCCGCGTCCCCCAGGCGCTGGCGGGCAGGCGTGAACCAGGAAAAAGCTATGGTTGACACCACTAAAATCCGAATCCGCCTCAAGGCCTTCGATCATCAGCTCCTCGACAAGTCCACTACGGACATCGTGGAGACCGCGCGCCGCACGGGTGCTCGCGTGGCTGGCCCCATCCCCCTGCCGACCTCGATCCGCAAGTACACCGTGCTGCGCGGGCCGCACGTCGACAAGAAGAGCCGCGAGCAGTTCGAGGTGCGCACGCACAAGCGCCTGATCGACATCCTCGAGCCGACCCCCCAAACCCTGGACGCCCTGATGAAGCTCGACCTTTCCGCGGGCGTGGACGTCGAGATCAAGAGCTGAGCCATGGCAACAATCGACGTTTACAACTTGAAGCGCGAGAAGGTCGGCAGCGTTGATCTCGCTGACGAAGTCTTCGCGACGGACGTGAAAGAGCAGCTGTTCCACGAGGTCGTCGTGGCTCAGCTCGCTTCGCGCCGCGCCGGTACGCGGGCCGCCAAAGAGCGCTCGGCCGTCGCCGGCTCGAGCAAGAAGATCTACAAGCAGAAGGGCACTGGTCGCGCCCGTCACGGCTCGATCCGCGCGCCGATCTTCGTCGGCGGCGGTCGCGCTCACCCGCCGAAGCCGCAAGACTGGAGCTACCGTCCGCCGCGCCGCGTGCGCACGGCCGCGCTGAAGAGCGCGCTCAGCCTGATCTTGAAGGAAGGCCGCCTGACCGTCGTCGACAGCATCGACCTCGGCGAGGTGAAGACCAAGAAGCTTGCGGGCGTGCTCACGACCCTGCAAGCCGGTAAGAAGACGCTGGTCGTCGACGACCGCGGCAACGAGAACCTCAAGCTCTCGATCCGCAACATCGAAGGCAAGCTGTTCCTGCCGCCGGAGGGCGTGAACGTGTACGACCTCCTGCGCCACGACCACCTGGTTTTGTCCAAGAGCGCCGTCAAGGCGCTGGAAGCCCGCTGCCTCGACTCGAAGTCGGAAAGCGCGGAGGCGTAAGTCATGAAGCCCACCGACATCATCAAGCGCCCCATCGCGCTGACCGAGAAGGCTACCCGCCTCAAAGAGGCGAACAAGGTGATCTTCGAGGTCGCGCTCAGCGCCAACAAGCTCGAAATCAAGAGTGCCGTCGAGACGCTGTTCAACGTCAAGGTCGCCGACGTGAACACCATCGTGCAGCGCGGCAAGATCAAGCGCATGGGTCGCGGCCTGGCCAAGCGCCCGAACTACAAGAAGGCTGTCGTCACCCTCCGCGAGGGCAACGACATTCAATTCTTCGACGAGTCGAAGGAATAAGTCATGGGTATCCGAGCCTACAAACCGACGTCACCCGCTCGCCGCTTCTACACGGTCAGCGACTTCAAAGACATCACGACGGACGTACCGCAGAGGAACCTCCTCGAGCCGCAGTCCAGCACGGGCGGTCGTAACCACTACGGGCGCATCACCTCGCGCTTCCGTGGCGGCGGTCACAAGCAGAAGTACCGCATCGTCGACTTCAAGCGCGACAAGATCGGCGTGCCCGCGAAGGTCGCGGAGATCGAGTACGATCCCAACCGCACCGCGCGCATCGCGCTCTTGCACTACGCAGACGGCGTCAAGAAGTACATCTTGGCTCCCGATGGCTTGAAGCAGGGCGACAGCGTGGTGTCGAGCCGCAACGCCGACATCAAGCCGGGCAACAGCCTGCCGCTCGGCGTCATCCCGCCGGGCACGATGGTGCACAACGTCGAGCTCCGTAAGGGCAAGGGCGGCCAGCTCGTGCGCTCGGCCGGCGTCGCCGCCCAGCTCATGGCTCGCGACGGCGTCTACGCCTCGGTGAAGCTGCCGAGCGGCGAAATCCGCAAGGTGCACGTCGAGTGCCGCGCCACCATCGGCCAGGTCTCGAACCTGGAGCACCAGAACATCAGCCTCGGTAAGGCCGGTCGTAGCCGCTGGCTCGGTCGTCGCCCGCACAACCGCGGCGTAACCATGAACCCCGTCGATCACCCGATGGGTGGTGGTGAAGGCCGCACCAGCGGTGGCCGTCACCCCTGCTCGCCGTGGGGCCAGCTCGCCAAGGGCCTCAAGACGCGCAACAACAAGCGAACCGACGGCATGATCGTCAAGTCTCGCAAGGCGAAGGGAAGCTGATAGATGCGCAGCCTCAAGAAGGGTCCGTTCATCGACGGCCACCTGCAGAAGAAGATCGACGCCATGATCGCGTCGGCCAAGAAGAACGTGATCAAGACCTGGTCGCGTCGCTCCACGATCATCCCGGAGGCGGTCGGGCTCACGTTCGCGGTCCACAACGGCCGCAAGTTCGTGCCCGTGTTCGTCACCGAGAACATGGTCGGGCACAAGCTGGGCGAGTTCGCTCCGACCCGCACTTATCACGGCCACGCCGGTGATAAGAAGGGCAAGCCGGGCGGTGCATCGCAGGCGCCGAAGCCGGCGCCGGCGAAGCGCTGAACGAGGGGGCGTAGCGAAGCTGGGCGGTTCCGGGAGGAGCCAGCCCAGCTTCGTTCGTTTGTGGGATGGGGTTGAGGGGCCGGGGCCGGGGCCGAGATGAGGATGAGGTGGTGGATGAAGATGGGGTCGGGTTTGGG
>JAEYWK010000242.1 GCA_023431345.1 Pseudomonadota bacterium | reverse complement strand
GCTGCGGCGGGGGGCGCTGCGGGAGCGGGGGCGGCCGGCGGCGGGGCGGCCTGGGCCACTTGCCGGCGCTGGGCGCCCTTCTTCTGCTTCGCGCCGGCCGACGCCTTCGCCTTTGCCGGCGCCTGTTGCGCGGCCGCATCGGAAGCGCGCAGCGAGAGTAACGCCACGTTCAGCAACACTGCCGACTGCAGCACGAGGTTGCGCCTACGGAATCCTGATCCGATCATTGAATCCTCCTGACGCGCACCGCGCCTCGCGGCGCGCGCCTCACACGCGTTTCAAAAATTTTCGAGTCTGATGAATGCGCTGCTGACTTCGTGAATCAGCCAGCGCCGCCGACGCCGCCACTGGCTGCTTCGCCAGCCGCACCGGCGGCGGCTTCGCCACCGCTCGCGCCGCCAGCGCCTGCGCCGCCGAGGCCAGCGTCCGCGCCGCCGAGGCCAGCGTCCGCGCCGCCAGCGCCTTCGCCATCTGCGCCGCCTGCACCAGCGCCGCCTGCACCAGCGCCGCCTGCGCCACCTTCACCAGTGGGCGGAGGTGCTTCGGGGATGTCGAGCGAGACGTAAGCGGCCACCACCTCGTTCGGGAGGATGGTCACCGTGGTCTCGTCGACGAGCGGCGGATCGAAGCGATCGCCGTTCCCGTCGAACGCCTCGACGACCACTGTGGCTTTCGCCTCCTCCCAGTCGTCGGGCAAGGTAAGCCGCTTGAAGAACCCGTTCTTGATGCTTTCGACCGGTTCTTCACCCTCGGGAGGGTTGGATTTTTCACTCGGAGGCTCGAAGTCGCGCACGACTTTGCGCGAGCCCTGAGTGAAGGTGACTTGAATACGTTCTACCGCCGGAACGCGATCCGTTGCCGTGACGTTGAGCGTGACGATTGTGTCGTCGCTCGAGCACGCTGCGGCGATCGTGAGCGCGGCCAACGACACCCACACGTGTCGGAAGGTCATGGGCGCGCACCATATTGCGAAGGATCCAAAACAGCAACTCGAGAGTGCGAATTCAACCCCGTGACCGCGCCGAGTCGGCCCGTCCGACTGCCCGCGATCGTTGCACCAACCACTCTTACGTTTGCATGAGCGCGCAACTCTCTCACTGCTCTGGATGAATCGACGGGCCGCTACGGTGAGGCGCAGCGTCATGTCACTTTCTGTCGCTTGCGACAGTGGACGCGATATAGGTATGTGGCCATCGCGCGGCTGTGCAGCGCGCGCAACCACTATGGAAACGGTTCTCGTCGAGCATGTCTCGTAGCGCTCAAGTGGCAGTAATTACGCTAGTTTCGCTGCTCGGTCTGACGGTGACCGGCTGTTCGGAGCTGCGGGCTCGGCAGCAGGCTCGTGAGGGCAATCGTCATTTCCAAGAGGGTGATTACCGCGCTGCGATCCAGGCGTACGAGGCGGCCGAACAGGCGTATCCGTTGGCCGTGGTCGCGCTGAACAAGGGCCTGGCGTGTCGGCAGCTGCTGCTGCCGGGCGCCAAGAGCGCCGAAAACGAACGTGGCGTGGAGTGCGCGCTCGCTTCTTTCAAGAACCTGAAAAAGTTGAGCCCCAGCGACCCTCGCGCCGACCAGCTCTACCTGCAGACGTTGTTCGACGCGGATCGCTACGAACAGCTCGCCCGTATCTTTGAAGCAGACCTCGCAAAATCACCGGACGATCCGGCTGCCATCAACGCCCTCGTGCAGGTCTACTCGCGCTGGGGCCGCTGGGACGAGGCGCTTCGCTGGACCATCGAGCGCGCGAAGCGCCGGCCTACCGACGCCGAGGCTCACTACGCTGTCGGCGTTTTTATCTACAATCGGCTGTTCGAGAAGGGCGGTGGGCCCGACAAATCGAGCTTCGATCCGCGTCCGAGCCCTGAGCCGAAGCCAGCGCCCGCGTTCGGCCCCGACGACATCGTGGGCAGTCGCCGGGTTGCCCTGGCCGACGAAGGCATCACCCAGGTCAAGAAGGCGCTCGAGCTTCGCGCAAACTACGCGGACGCGCTGACCTACCTGGGCCTGCTGTACCGACAGCGCTCCTTCGCCTTCCTGAGTCAGCCCGAAGAGTGGCAAGCATCGGTCGATGCCGCCGAATCCTATCGTCAGAAGGCCATGGCGCTGCAGGCGCAGCATGGATCGAAGCAGCAGTAGGCATGGCGTTCGAAGCGATTCTCTCCGAGCAGCGAAGCCAGCCGAAGCGCTGGCAGCGCATCATGTTGGTCGCCTCGGTGGCCCTCCACGCGGCTGCGCTCGTCGCAGGCGCCGTACACTCTCTTTGGCAAGTCGAAGAGATGCCGATGCCTTCGCTGCAGGTCATGTTGACGGAGGCGCCGCCGCCGCCGCCGCCACCACCCCCGCCCGCGCGCAGGAAGTCGGCGGACTCGCGACCGAAGTCGCGTCCCGTCGAAGCCAAGCCGCAAGAGCTGCAGGTCCCCAAAGATACGCCGAAGGATGCGCCGAAGGTCGAAGAGGAGGCCGCCGATGACGGGCCGGACGACGGGCAACCCGGCGGCGTCGCGGGTGGCGTCGAAGGCGGCGTGCAGGGCGGCGTCTTGGGCGGTGTGGTCGGCTCGCCGACGCCGCCGCCCCCGCCGCCCCCGAAACCGACCGGACCGAAGATGGTGTCGGCGGGCATCGCGCGCGGTCAGCTGCTGATCAACCCCAATGACGAGCGCTACCGAGTCAAGCTCCCGCCGCCGCTGGCGCGCAGCGGTGAGACGTACGTCGCGATGCTCAAGGTGTGCGTCTCGGCGCAAGGCACCGTCACCGGCGTCCAGCTCATGAAGGGCGCGACGCCGGCGATCGACTCGCAGTTTCCGAGTGTCATCGGTCGCTGGCGCTACCGCCCCCTGTTGTCGGATGGCGTGCCGACACCTTTCTGCTACCCGCTTCGCTACGAGGTCAGCGGTCGCTGAGCTCGAGCCATCACCAAAGAGACGAAGATGGATTTCTCACTGCTCGGTTTGTGGAACCAGATGGGCTTCGTGGCGCGCGCCGTCGTGCTCATCTTGCTCGCGATGTCGGCGTACTCGATCGCGATTGCGCTCGAGCGCTTCGTGACCTTCAGCAAAGGTCGCAAGCGGTCGCTCGAATTCGTGGCTGCGCTCAGCCCTCATTTGAGCCCCGGCGGCAACCTGCGTGATGCGCAAAAGTTGCCGGAAAAATGGCAGGACGCGCCGCTGGCGCGCGTGATTGGCAGCGGGCTGCGCGAATTCGATCAGGGAATGAGCGAGCTTGGAAGCGCCGCCTCCGACAGCATCGAGGTGGAGCTCGTCTTGAGCGGGGTGGAGCGCTCGATGGAGCGCGCCAAGAAGCGTGAGCTGGCCGGGCTGTCGCGCGGCTTGCCGGTGCTCGCTACCATCTCTTCGTCGGCGCCCTTCGTGGGGCTCTTCGGCACGGTGTTCGGTATCATCACTGCCTTCCAGCACATGGCTGACCCTTCGAAGGGCGGCGGCGGTGGTCTCGCGACCGTCTCGGCCGGCATCGCCGAAGCGCTGCTGACGACCGCGGTTGGCTTGGGCGTCGCCATCGTCACGGTCTGGTTCTACAACTTTTTCACCGCCAAGTTGGATCAGCTCGGCGCGATCATCGACGACGCCACGGGTGAGCTCTCCGGGCGCCTCGCGCGGAGCGGAAAGAGCCGCGTGGAGACCGCCGCCAAGCCGGCATCCGCGGTGACGGTGTGAGCGACGGCGCGGATCCTCGCCGTGAGCGCGTGCTCGCCGTGCGCAGCTTGATCCGCGCGCAGCACGAGGAGCGAGCGCGGCTCGAGGTCAAAGCCGACATCAACGTGACGCCGCTGGTGGACGTGGTGCTGGTGCTGCTGATCATCTTCATGGTCGTCACGCCGCTCATCGCCAGCGGCGTGGCCGTGGACCTCCCGCGCACCGCACACCACGCACGCAAGCCCGATGACGGACGCGACATCATCATCTCCGTCACGCACGACGACCGCGTGTACGTGGGCACGCGGCCGCTCTCGCGCCTCGAGGATCTGGGGCCCGTGATCAGCGCTGAGCAGCGAAAGTTCCCGGACAAGACCGTATTCGTGAAGGGTGACCTGCGGGCCCGCTTCGGCACCATGCGCCGCACGATGCAGACGCTGCGCGAAGCCGGCATCAGCGATGTCGTGATGGGCACCGAAGAGTTGCTGAAGAGGTAGAGCGACGATGGCGATGGACGTAGGCGGTAACAAACGCGGCGTGCGCGCCGACATCAACGTGACGCCACTGGTCGACGTGGTGCTGGTGCTGCTGATCATCTTCATGGTGCTGACGCCGTCGACGCTCAAGCACCTGACGGCGGCCGTTCCGAAGAAGCCCGACGAGCCTGCGCCCCCCGCGCCGACCGACACCTCGATCGTCGTCGAGTACACCGCGAACCGCGAGATCTCGGTCAACAGCGAGGGCGTCGCCGTGGAAGGGCTGGGCGCTGCGATCGCCGAGCGGCTGCGCGGCTCCCGCCAAAAGGTCGTCTTCTTCAAGGCCGAGGACGACGCCCCTTACGGTGAGGTCGTGCGGCTGATGGACGTGGCGCGCGGCGCGGGCGCCCAGACGCTCGCCGTCGTCACGCAGTAGCGCTGCTCCCTCGTCAGAGCGCGAGCGGCGCCGGCTTCGCCCTAGCCGCTCCGCGCTCCGCGAGAGCCGCGTAGCTCGCGGAGGTGGCTCACGAGCTCGAGATCGTCATCGCTGAGCTGGCGGTGCCGCTGCTGCATCGTGTCGATGTATTGGTCGAGCAGCACGGCGTCGGCGCGGTTCAGCAAGCCGCGCGATGCCGCCAGCGCGTCGAGCAGCTTCGCGCTCAGCGGCGCGTCGGTGATCAGGTGCAGCTCTACCACCCAGTCCAGCCACGGCACGCTCTCGGTGCGCTGCGCGAGCTCGAGCGCGAAGCCGCACACCCGCTCGCGCAAGTCGGGCGGCACGGCGCCGCCTCGCCCCGCGTGCCGCAGCAGCCGCGCGACCTGGATCGCCAGCATCTGCTCGGCTTCGTGCAGCTCGCCGCTCGCCGCTTGCTCGATCGCGGCGGTGACGTTGGCTGCGATCTCGTCCGTGGTCTCGAGGTGTTGAGCCGGCCGCACGTGAATTCTACAACGGTTATCACAGCGCCTCGGCGCGCGGCAACCTCCGCGAGGCCACGTCTCGGCGCTACGACACTCGCGTCGCGGCGACGATGGCGCGCTCTCGTGCTGCCACCAACACGAGCAGCGCGAGCGCGAGCAGCATGAGGATGGCTCCCAACCACTCCGTGGAGTAGACGCGGAGCCACGTGCCGCTCGCGATGGGCAGGAGTGTGAAGCCTAGCTGACCGCTCGCGCCCTGGAAGCCGATCAGGTTCACGGCGTGGGCGGGACCGACACTGCGCGGGGTGTCGTGCATCAGCATCGGAAAAATCGGCGCCAAGCTCGCGCCAGTGAGGAGCAGCCCGAAGGCGGTGAGGATGCCGGAAGCTGGCTCCCCCAAGCCCGCGCTCGACAGCGCGATCAGCGTCGTGCCCACGGCGGCACCGCCGACGCCTGCTCGCACGATGCGGATCGACGGAAGACGCTGCGAGATGGTGCCGATCAGGAAGCGCCCCACGGTGAGCGAGCCCCAATACAGCGTGGCCATCAGCCCCGCCGCTTCCAAGCTCCAGCCTCGACCGTTGTGGAGAAGGCTCGCGATCCACAAGCCGGCGCTGCACTCGAGCCCGCAGTAAACGAAGAACGCGGCCATGCCCGCCCAGGCCGCGGGCAAGCCGAGCGTGGCGCAGACGCCGGGTTGCGTCCGCGCCTCGTCGTGCGCGGCGGGCGGCGGCGCCGAAGGCAGGGCGCGCCGGCTCAGCAGAAAAGCGACCGACAAGGCCAGCTGCACGGAGCCGACGACGAGGTACGCGCTGCGCCAAGTCCCGCCCGCCGCCAGCACGCCGGACACCATCAGCGAGCCGAGCGAGATGCCGACGCCCCAGCACGCGTGCAGCCAGCTCATGTGACGCGAGGACAGGTTCTGAGCGACGAAGTTGTTGAGGCCGGCGTCGATGGCCCCGCTACCCAGTCCGAGAAAGAACGCCAGACCGCTGATGAGCGCGAACGTGGCGCTAAAGGTATAGCCGAGGATGGCGCAGCCGGTGACGAACGCCGTGATGACCAGCACCCGCCCGACGCCCAGCCGGCGCAGCGCGATCCCGCTCAGCAGGCTGGAGATGGCCGAGCCGCAGGTGCCCAGCGCCAGCATCGGCCAGTTGTCGTTCAGGTTGAGCGCGAACTCTGCGCGCATCTGGGGCCACGCCGCGCCCAGGATGCCATCTGGCAGCCCCATGCTCACGAACGCCGCGTAAATCAGCAGGAGCACGATGAGCCGCGGCGCGGTAGGCATCGCTTACGAGCCGCCGAGGGCCGTCGCCAGCTCGGGCACCAAGTTCGTCATCGGCTGCCACGGTTAGAGCAGAAACGAGACGCCCGTCAACCCGACCGTGCGCTGGTGAAGGAAGGCGAAGGGCGCTCGCAGCGGGGCAGCCGTGATTGGGACTCGGTATTGATCGGATGTGGGGTTGCCGACAGTCGATGTCGCGGCGCGCAGCGCAGCCGCCGGTCGCCGGGTTCGCGCGGTGCCGCGCGCTCACGCGAAGAGCAGGAGCGAGCGCTAAACAAGCACAAATGATGCTTCGGCGTGCGAAAGCTTCAAATCCGTAATTTGGAGATCCGAAAAAGTGAATCGCGCTCACGGCGCCATCCGCTTTCGTGCTCGCGACGCACTCAGTGCCTTGTCAGCCTGGGATCTGCAGCGTAGAAGCAAGGCGTTCGGAGGCCGATGCGATCGCGTCTTTGCTCGCTGTTCCGCGGCGGGGCTGGTTCACGTCAGCTCTGGCTGCACGCGGCGTCGGTAGGCGCCCGGCGTCATGCCGAGCTCGCGCTGAAACGCCACGGTCAAGAGCGAGGCGCTCTTGAACCCGGTCATCCGCGCCACCTCCGCGAGCGTCAGTCGCGACGCTTCGAGCAAGCGCTTGGCGGACTCCACGCGCGCGCGGCGAATCTCGGCCTGAATGGTGCGACCGAGCACGCGCCGAAACGCCCGCTCCAAGCGATGGCGGCCGCTGGCGACGGCGCGCGCCACCGTCGGCACCGTCAGGCTCCTCCCCGCGTTGGCGCGAATCCAGGCAACCGCGCTGGCCACCAGAGCATCGTCGACGGCGAGCAGCTCCGACGAGCGCCGAGCGATCACGGTCAAAGGCGCGACCACGACGCGCTCACCGGCGATGGACTTACCGGACAGCGCGCTGTGCACCAGTTTGGCAGCGCTCCGTCCGACCTCGCGCCAAGGGATCAACACCGTAGAGAGCGGGGGCGACATCAGCTCGCACTCCAGCTCGTCGTTATCGGCCCCGATCAGCGCGATGTCGTCGGGGATACGCAGCCCCGCCAAATGCGCGTAGCGCGAGACGCTGCGCGCCCAGCCGTCGGTGCAGGTGAAGATGCCGCACGGCTTGGGCAAGCCGCGCAGCCACGCCACCATCTCGCTCGGGTTCTCTTGGCGGTCGGAGTGCTCGGGACCGAAGCCCCAGCCGCGAGCGACGCGCAGCCCTGCCGCCTGCGCGGCACGGACGAAGGCTTCGTCTCTCGCTTTGGCAAAGATGGACTCGTCGTAGCGAAACACGCTGACGTCGCGGATGCCGGTGGCCTGCAGGTGCTCGAGGGCGAGCTTGGCGATGGAGGCTTCGTCCAGGCACACCGACGCGATGCCCTGCGCCGAGCGATCCACGGTGACGCTCACGAACGGGGCCGCCGCGAGCTCACCGAACACGGGCGCGTCGAAGTTGTCGGTGACGACGGCGGCGATCGGCTGCAGGGCATCGGCCATGGGGCGCAGGTCCGACGGGACGTTGCAGTACAGCAAGGTCCAGCCGCGCTCGTGGGCGGCGGACATGAAGCCGCTGAGGATGCCCCGCGACCAAGCCGACTCGGTCCTGAGGACGACCACCACGCGCGGAGCCACCATCTGTGTGACGCATAGCACGCAGCCGCAAATCCGACGACCAGCATGCCGCGCTACAGAAACCCGATATTACCAGGATTTTACCCCGATCCGAGCGTCTGCCGCGTCGGCCTCGACTACTACTTGGTCACTAGTAGCTTCGAGTATTTCCCAGGTATCCCCGTCTTTCACAGCCGTGACTTGGTCGGCTGGCGCCAGATCGGACACTGCCTCACGCGGCCCAGCCAGCTCCCCCTCGAAGGCGCGAGCGCCTCGGGGGGCGTGTGGGCGCCCACCATCCGTCACCACGCGGGCGTCTTCTACATGACGACCACGAACGTGTCTCTCGGCGGTAACTTCATCGTGACGGCTACGGATCCCGAGGGGCCCTGGTCCGAGCCGATGCGAGTCACGCAGCCCGGCATCGATCCGTCGCTGTTCTTCGACGACGACGGCGCCGTCTACTACACGACCTCACATCACGGCGCGCTGCAAAGTCGCATCGATGTCGCGACCGGCGCGCTGCTCACGGAGCCGAGGGTCGTGTGGGAAGGGACGGGCGGACAGTATCCGGAAGGGCCTCACCTCTATCGACGCGGTGCTTGGTACTACCTGCTGATGTCGGAGGGCGGCACCGAGTACGGGCACATGGTTACGATGGCGCGCAGCCAGAGCCCGTGGGGGCCGTTCGAGCCGTGCGCGCGCAATCCGCTGTTGACTCACCGCAGCCACCTGAGCCCGGTTCAAGGGCTAGGCCACGCGGACTTGGTGGACACGCCCGCCGGCGCTTGGTTCGCGGTGGCGCTCGGCTTTCGACCGAGCGGCTACCCGCCCTGCTATCACCTCGGCCGCGAGACGTTCTTGAGCCCCGTTGCGTGGGCCGACGATGACTTTCCGGTGTTCGCCCACGACGGGCGCCTCGCGCTCGAAGAAGACATCGAAGGGCCCCTCGCGCCTCTGACGACCACGCCCGTCCGCGACGACTTCGACGCGCCCGAGCTGGCGCTTTACTGGAATTTCTTACGCAACCCGGTCGCCGAGCTGTACTCGCTCCGCGAGCGTCCGGGCTACCTGCGTCTGCGCGGCTCGGCAGACGGCCTCGACGACGCGGCGTCGCCGGCCTGGGTCGGGCGGCGGCAGTGTCGGTTCGAGGTGGAGGTCGCCGCTCGCGTCGAGTTCTCGGCCGCGAGCGAGCGCGAAGAAGCGGGCCTCTGCGTGCGCATGAACGAGCGTCATCACTACGAGCTGTTCATCACGTCGCGCGGCGGCGCGCCGGCGGCCGTGCTTCGCCGACGCATCGGCAGCTTGCAGGCGGAGGTCGCGGTTCAGCCGCTGCCGCCGAGTCAGCGCGGCTGGGTGCTGGCCCTCGCGGCCGAGCGCTCGACGTACGTGTTCTCGGTGGGCGCGTCGCAGAGCGAGCTGATCCGCGTCGGTGAAGGCGAGACACGTTACTTGTCGACCGAGGTCGCAGGCGGGTTTACGGGCGTTTATTTCGCCATGTACGCGACCGGCAACGGCGCCGCCTGCACCGCCCCCGCCGACTTCGATTGGTTCGACTACCGCGAGCTCGACGAAGAGGAGAAGAAGTCATGATCGCCACGGCAGAAACGCTGGATATCGACGCGGGGGGCGGTGTGCTCTCTGCCCTCGCCGCCGCCGAGGAGCTCACTCATTGCCCATCGCTCGACGCGCTACTGCGTCGCGCGGTGGAGCTGCTCCGCGATCGCATCGGCCTCGAGCGGGTCGCCTTGTACCTCAACGACGAGCCGCGCGGCATGCTGCGCGGCAGCTGGAGCACCAATGAGCACGGCGAGCTCGTCGATGAGCGCCACGTCGTGCGCCCCTTTGGAGAGCTCGAACGCGAGGCGCATCGCCGCGTCGAAGCAGGCGTGGGGCGCTGGCTGCAGCTACGCGACGCCGAGCTCGGCTCGCACGCTGGCGTCGGCCGTGCGCCGCTGGGCCGCGGCTGGCAGATCTTGACGCCCCTGCGCTCACTGCGCGCGCCCGTTGGCGTGCTGCAGAACGACGCGGCTTTCTCCAAGGCCGCGCCGGATCCGGCCAAGCAGGTTCGCGCCGCGGTGTTTGCGAGCCTGATCGGGAACCTGATCGAGGGCATGCGTGAGCCGGCGCCGCTGACGCGCGTGCCGCAAGCGGGTGCTCAATGCGGCGCCTTGGTGCGCCGCGCGATCGCAGCCTTGAACGAAGATCCGACCCTCTCCGCCGACGAGCTGGCGGTGCGCTTGTCGGTCAACTCCGCGCGGCTCGCGCGCACGTTTCGCGCCGAGGTGTCGGTTTCGCTCGTTCAATACCGCAACCGCCTGCGCCTCGAGCGCTTCTTCGGGCTCGTCCAGCACCAGGGCGGCAGCTTCTCGGACGCGGCGCAGACGGCGGGCTTCGGCAGCTACGCCCAGTTTCATCGCATCTTCCGCCAGCACGTCGGCGTCGCGCCGCGCGAGTACCTGACGGCGCGCGCGGCGGGCTGACTCGTGCCGCTGCGCAGGGCGCCCGAGCAAGGGGCAGGGACCCAGCTTTGCGCTGCGGCCGCTTTGCGCTATTCGGGCCGCGTGCTGGCCGCCCCCGCGATGAGCCCCGTTCTGTCGTGCTACCAGGCCGCGCCCCTGCTCGACGCACGCCAGCGAGGTTTACGCGAGGCAGTAACCTCGCTCGACCTCGGTCGCAGCTCCACCGCGGCGACCTTGCACGAGGGCTTCGTGGAGGCGGGGGGCTCCACCATCGATTGGGCGAGCCTGGCGCGCATCGCGGCCAACGAGTCGGTGTGTTTCGGGCTCGGCGAGGGCGAGCCCCAGCCGCTCCGCGTCTTCTCGGAGGCCGCCAATCGCTCGTTTCAACTGTGGCCGACCCCGACGTCGCCAGCGCTCGTGATCTCGGGCTTCTTGATGCACCGTATTCGCGACGTGGCGCCCGACGTGGGCGCGGCGCGCATGGTGGGCGCGCTCGGCAGACTCCACGGCCGGGTGCTGGATACGACGACCGGCCTGGGCTACGCCGCCATCGCCGCCTCCCGCAGCGCGGCCGAGGTGGTGACCATCGAAGTCGAGCCCGCCGTGCGAGAAATGGCGCGCCTCAATCCGTGGTCGCGCGAGCTGTTCGAGAGCCCGAAGATTCGCCTGACCAGCGGTGACAGCGCGGCGATCGTGCCGACGCTCGAGCCCGGCTCGTTCTCCGCCATCGTCCACGATCCGCCCGCCGTCAACTTGGCCGGCGAGCTGTACTCGGGCGCGCTGTACGCCGCGTTTCGCCGCGCCTTGAAAACCCGCACTGGCAAGCTCTTCCATTACATTGGCGACGCGGATAGCCCTTCGGGCGCCCGCACCACCCGGGGCGTGGTCAAGCGACTCGGCGAAGCGGGCTTCTCGCGGGTCACCGTCTTGAAGGATGCGTTCGGCGTGCTCGCCAGCGTCTGAGGGCGTTGATGCGCGTCTGAGGAAGTAAGTTTCCGTTCTAGGTGCATTCCGAGACGGTTCGCGGCTGATCGACGGCGAGACTGATCGATACGCCGGCGCCGTGCATTACGCAGTCATGACCCGGCTAGAGCGATCAACGGTTTGCTGGGGCAACGAAGCTCACGAGCTAGCACCGAGCAGAGCCGCCGCGTGGGGGGAGGCTCGCCTAGATTCACTTCAGGCGAGGGGGGCGGCGCGAGCTGCCCCCACCAGGAAAGGTCTAGAACGCCGAGCGGTCAAACCGTTCGGCGTTCTAGGTGTTGTGGTGGGTTCACTGCTAGCGCTGCTGACCTCCTCTTGCAGCGCCTCGACGGGCGATGCGGACCCGCCTCGCTCGGACCACCCGGGCGGAGGCTCGGGCCTCGGCGGGATCGTAGGTTTGGGCGGACAGCCCGTGATCGGGGGAGGCAGCGGGCCTGGCTCGCTCGGCGGCGCTGGCGGCTCGAGCGCGGTCAGCGGCGGAGCGGGGCCGAGCTGCGCGTCGGACAAGGCAGACGCGATGCTCACCAGCTCGCCGGTGGACATCATCCTCGTGCTCGACAACTCGGGCAGCATGAAAGAGGAGATGGCCGCCGCGGAGCAGAACATCAACGTCAACTTCGCCAACATTCTGAACGACGCTGGCGTGGACTACCGCGTGATCCTGCTGTCGCGACATCGCGTCGAAGACCGCAGCGACTCCGAGTCCGCCAGCACGTCGATCTGCGTGTCGCAGCCGCTGAGCGGGCTCGCGGCCTGCCCCGCCGCCAAGCCGGTGTTCTCCGAGCGCTTCTATCAATACGGCGAGAAGGTGGAGAGCCACGACGCGCTCGACTGGGTCATCGACGCTTTCGACGCGCCAGACAAGAAAAACAAGCTGGCCCCGATGGGCTACCAGGAGTGGCTGCGCGAGGGAGCGAAGAAGGTGATCGTGGTGATGACCGACGACGACGAGTCGACGGACACCGACGAGACCCCGTACACGGTGCAGAGCTTCCTGCAGGCGCTCGTCGGGCTTTCAACGGCTCAGTTCGGAGCGGATCCTGAGAAGCCGAACGTGGTGTTTCACAGCATCGTGGGCATCAAGGAAAAGGCCGTCGCCACCGACGCTTACCTACCGACGGAGCCGGCGGAGCCCGCCGTCTGCAGCTCGAACGGCGCCGTCGTCGAAAATGCCGGTCCTACGTATCAGGAGCTGAGTCGCCTCACTGGCGGCCTGCGCTTCCCGATTTGCCAGTTTCCCGGCTACGACGCGGTGTTTCGCGCCATCGCGAAAGACGTGATCGTCAAGGCCGACCTCACCTGCGACTTTGCGATCCCGCCGACGCCCAGCGGCAAGACGCTGGAGCTGGACAAGATCGCCGTCAATCACGTGAGGGGTGACGGCACCACCGGCGCGCCGCTGGCGCAGATTGTCGATAAGAACAAGTGTGCGGCCGACTACTTCTACATCGAAGACGAGCGCGTCTGGCTATGTCCGACGGCCTGCGACGCCATCAAGAGCGATCTCGGCGGCAGCATCAGCGTGCTGTTCACGTGTGAGAACCAGGTCCGCGATCCGAAGTGACGGCCGATAGATTCGTGTGAGCGCTTTCGCCCCCGGGGGCGACCGCCGATGCGCGGCAGTGGGCGAGCGATGGCCTTTTCTGGCGGCCGGATCCGGGAGAAGCTGGCGGAGTCATGGACGACTCTTTGGGCGATTGGTACCGGCGGTTGCGGGTGGTGGCCCAGTACGGCCTGACCTATTCCAAAGACCCATACGACTTGGAGCGGTTTCGCGAGGTGCTCGCCATCAGCGAGCAGATGGCGGCGCGTGTTTCCGGCGAGCCGCTCGCGAAGGTGGCCGACTCGCTGCGGCTCGAGAGCGGGCCACCGTCACCCAAGCTCGACGTGCGCGCGGCCGTGTTCCGGGGTGATCGCATCCTGCTCGTGCGCGAGGCGTCGGACGGCCTGTGGACGCTGCCCGGCGGCTGGGTCGATCTCGGCGACTCGCCGGGCGCGGCGGCGGCCCGCGAGGTTCGTGAAGAGTCAGGTCTGATCTGCGAGCCGCGCAAGCTGTTCGCGCTGCTCGACAGGAACCGCCATCCGCACGGGCCGCTGCTCTATCACGCCTACAAGCTCTTCTTCCTGTGCGATCTCGTGGCGGGCGAGCTTTCGACCAGCTTGGAGACCACAGCGGCGGACTTCTTCGCGCTCGACGCGCTGCCTCCGCTATCACTCACGCGGGTGTTGCCTGAGCAGGTGGCCCTCGCGTTTCGCCACCGCGCGCAGCCGGAGCTGCCCACTCAGTTCGACTGAAGGCGTGCGCCGTATCGCTTCGACCCGCGCGCCGTGACCAGTTCGTAAAGGTTGCAACCCTCTGCGCGGGTGGTTTGGGACGACGTCAGTGGTTGCAGGCGTCACCTCCGGGTGGAAGACTCCCGGCGTGAGAGCGTTGGGTTTGGCTTGGTTCTTGGTGTTGGCGGGCACGTTTTCGCTCTGCGCTTGCGGTTCGAACGGCGACGGCGGGGCCGTCGACGGAGACAAGGGGGGACCTCGGGGCGGTGGCCCGAGCATCGACCTGGGAGAGCTGCCGATCGACAGTGGTCCGCTCGAGACGCTCCAGACCACGCTGCCGAGCGGCTTCGTGGCGGCCACGGGCGCCAAGGGCGGCGGTGACGCCTCCCAGCTCAAGGGTGGCTGGAAGGTCGTCGGCCCGCTGGGCCAGCTCCCCGAGCCGTCGCAGACCGCATGCGCCAACGTGCTGCGGGTGCTGATGCGCGATTTCTCGACCTTCAAGCACCCCGACTTCGGTGGCCCGAAGGAGCCTCAGAATGCTCTCGGCCTCGTCGCGGACACGCTCGGCGACGGGCGCAAGCCAACGCGCACGAGCGCGTATCCTCAGGTCGCGGTCAAGCTCGACGACTGGTACGCGACCACCGTCGGCGTGAGCACGGCCTACGTCGTCGACTTTTGGCTCGAGCCCGTCGGCAAGTCGTTCGTGCTCGATTCGAGTCGCTTCTTCCCGCTCGATGGCGTCGCGTCGGCGGAGGCCACGCAGGCAGACGACGACGGGCAGCCCCGGAACTTCGGCTTCACGACGGAGCTTCACACGTCGTTCCGCTACGCGGGCGGTGAGGTTTTTACGTTCCGCGGCGATGACGACGTGTTCGTGTTCGTCGATGGCAAGCTCGTCGTCGACATCGGTGGCGTGCATGGGCCGACCGAGGGCACGGTCATGATCGATCGGCTGGGCCTCACCCCCGGCAGCGTGTACACGCTCGATCTGTTCCAAGCCGAGCGCAACCCGACTGGCTCCAACTTCCGCATCGAAACGACGCTGGATTTCGCGGATTGCGGCGCCATCGTCGCCGACGTACCGAAGTGATCGCCCGCCCCGAGCGGCAGTGGAGTGCAGCATTTCGCGCGCTTCCATGGCAGTCTGAGTCCGTGCAATCGCGCCTTCTGATTACTATCCCAATTGGCATTCTTGCGGGCGTCGTCGCGTGTAGCGGCAATCGCTTCTCTGCGCGTGACGACGAGCCGGAACAGCCGAGTGGCGGCAGCGTGAGCCAGCCGGTGGCGGGAAGCAGCGCGGCCAGCGACGGCGGGGAGCCGAGCGGCGCAGGTGGTGATGGCGATACGGGCGGCGTTTCAGGGTCTCCGCCCGGCTCGGGAGCGGCGCCGGCGAGCGACGGTGGAGCCGACGGCAGCGAGGGCGGTCGCGATGCAGGTGGCGCTGGCGACGACAGCGGTCCCGAGTTGCCGATCTTCACGGTCTCGAAGCTGATCGACGACATGGAAGACGGCAACGCCCAGCTGCTCGAGACCAACGGCGATTGGTTCGTGATCAAAGACGGCACGAACGGCACCATCACGCCTGGCAAAGACAAGCCGTTCACGATGACGGCGCTGAGCCCGGGGCGAGGCAAGAGCACGAAAGCGGCGGTGGTGAGCGTCGCGGGCTTTACCGGCTGGGGCGCTGGGTTCGGCTTCGACTTTGCCTACGGGTCGACCGGGCGCACGCCGATCGATCTCGGACCGGCGCTCGCGGTGCGGTTTTGGGCGAAGGCCAGCAAAGCCACCAGCGTGCGCTTCCAGCTCCCCAACGCCGATACCGACCCGCTGGGCGGCAAGTGCAGCGGTGAGGAGGGTGATAGCGCCTGCAATGCTCACTGGACGAAGCCGTTCCAGCTTTCGACGGAGTGGCAGGAGACGACGATTCTGCTGGGCGACCTCGAGCAAGAGCTGGAGGGGCGCCGCGTGCCAACGTTCGATAAGCAGCACGTTTACAGCGCCCTGTTCATCCTGGCGCCGAATCAGACCGTCACGGTGTGGATCGACGACATCGCGCTCGTGCACTGAGCTGACGCTGACGCTGTTGCGACGAGGCGTCACCTCACCGCGGAGTGCGGCGGCCAGTACCCGTGATTTATACAATTGCTGGAACTTGTCAGCGGTCTAGCGAAGAAGCGCTCGTCTGGGTTGGGTGGCAGGCGAGGGTTACTGCTGGGAGGTGACCATGCCTCGAGTAACGGTGAGCGCCTCGATTCTTGCGCGGCGCTACAGTTTGAATCTAGCGGGAGCCTCATTCGTGTTGCTGGCGGCGACGCTGGCGACGGGCGTGAGCGGCTGCTCGGGTGACGCGGCCGAGCCGAGCGCCAGTGGAGGGCACGCCGGGACGGGTGGCGCCGCTGGCGCTGCACTAGGCGGAGGTGGAGCCGGCGGTGCTGGAGCTTTCCCGGGCGGCACCGGGGGCGCGGGCGGCACCGGGGGCGCGGGCGGCACCGGGG
>JAEYWK010000230.1 GCA_023431345.1 Pseudomonadota bacterium | reverse complement strand
CGCGCCACAAACCCCGGCCTACCAGCCCCGATACCGCCGACGGCAACTTACGGACCGTCGGGCACGGGCACGGGCACGGGCACGGGCACGTTTACGCCGAGACCAGCAATTTAGGGACACTCCCTAGCCCCTGCGATCCGCCACGGCGCGTCACGGGCGCGACGCGCGGGCCAGCACGCCGCCCCAGTAGGCGTGAAAAATTACCACCTAGCGAGACGCCGCCGGCAAAGTTGCGAGAGCTACCCTGAAAGGATCCGCGTACTCTCGCACAAGTATCAACGTGCGGTCGTCCCTACTTGCCTTCGTCGTTGCCGCTTCATGCCTCAGCTCGCTTGGTTGCAGCGACGAGCCCGCTTCGAGCACCTCGGGTGAGAGCGGAGCCGGCGGAAGCTCAGGAGCGCCAGGCGGCGCCGGCAGCGGCGGAATGCTCAGCTCCGGCGGGCAAGCTCCCGCCGCGGGCGCCTCAGCAGCAGGCTCAAGCTCCTCGGGAGGTGTGGCGGGCGGCGTTGCAACCGGAGGCTCGGGCGGTGGAGGCTCGAGTGGCGCCGCGGGCGGAGCAGCTGCCGGTTCGGGTGGCAGCGAGGCCAGCGGGGGAAGCGGCGGAAGCGGCGGCGGTGGCACGGGCGGCGGCGGCTCCGGCGGCTCCGCGTCGGCCGACACCCCGCCCTCGCGCCCGCTCGACGTCAAGGCGACGCCCGCCCGCTACCAGCACACCTTCAAGGCGAGCGACGCCGACTCGGAGGTGAGCTTCAACAATGCCTCGCAGATCGCCGTCTTCGACAACCGCGCCAAGAAGCTCGTCGGCAAGCTGGTGCTCCCGTTTGGCGGCGCAGGCTCGACCGCCGGGACCCTCGGCGGACACGGCGAGTTCTGCGCGCGCCGCGGTTTTCACGTGCTCGCGATCGCTGCTTTCCAAGACTACAACATCGTGCTCGGCGACGCTGACTTCTACGGAGACGCGCGCCGGCAAGTCTTCGAGGGGATGACGTACACCACGAAGGGCGACTTCGCGAACGTGAAGATGGGCCCGGCCGATGGCGTGGCCCGGCGCACCCAGAAGGCGCTCGCCTTCCTGCATCAGAAGTATCCCGATGAAGACTGGGGCTATTACTTGCAGGCCGACGGCAGCGTGCGCTGGTCGGACGTGATCTTCACGGGCATGTCGCACGGCGCGAGCAACGCGGCGCGTTTCGCGATGCTGGTGCGCGCCTGGCGCGCGGTCTCGATCGCGGGTCCGCGCGACAATGCTTGCGCCAACCTGAATCAGGCGAACTGCGGCGGCGTCGTCGCCAAGTGGTTCGACGAAGAGCCGCGCACCCCCATCGATCGCTTCTTCGCCATCACCGGCAAGACCGACGACCAGCACACGCAGCATTTGTTCGCCTTCGAGCGCATCGGCTATCTCGGGGTTCCCGTCGCCGTGCAGGGCGCACAGCCGCCGTACGGCGGCTCGCACCGCTTCATCGCCGGGGGCGGTCACGAAGAGTTCTGCGGACAAGCCGCCTACGATGCGGTCTGCAATCTCGCGTTCGGCGTGCCGTCCGAGAACCACGCTGGCGTCCAGTAAGGGCCCGAGAAGGGCTCCGATCCAACGATGGCTTGAGCTAGCAATCGAGCACGCGCGCGGTTGCTGGGCAGAAGTCGCGCCTCCGCGCGCACAAACAGCGACGGCCCCGGAGCGCTATGCACCGAGGCCGTCGTGCGCTTCGTATCCACGAAGCGTGGCTTGGCTACCGAGCTTTAGGCCTTCATGCCGTCGAAGGCGCCCGAACCGATGACGGGCGTCGAGCCTGCACCGCGGGTCGCCGCGGCCATGATGGTGTTCAGCACCTTGGCGTTGCCGACACCAGCGCCATCGATGTAGGCGCCTTGCTTCAGGTAGCCGCCGCCGCTACCCCAGATGATCATCGGAACGTTGCGGGTGGAGTGCGAAGGCCCATCGGCAATGGTGTTCGTCCAGACAATCTGCGCGTTGTTCTGGAGCCCGTGGGCCGCGAAGGCGTCGAGGCCGGCCAAGAACGTCTTCATACGCAGGATGTCGATCTCGTGGTGCGCGGCCTCCGCCGTCGGATCATTGCCCGAAGCCGAGTCCGACTTGATGCGATGGCTGAGCTGGTGGAACGTCCACCCCAGGCCAGAGTTGGAAGGCACGTTGTACTTCGTGCCGTCGGTGCCATCGCCCCACTGCAGCGTAGCGGTACGGTTGTAGTTACAACCGAAAGCCACCGCCATGATCTGCAAGTGCAGCCGCACGTAGTCTTCCATCTTCGCCGAGTTGAAGGCGAAGCCCGACTTCAGCGCTTCATACTGATCGGTGGGCAGGCCCTCCTTAGAGCATGCGGCGCCGGTCGGAACCATGCCGCCCATATCGCCCATGCCCACCTCGATGTCGCGGATGGCTTGGAAGTGCTGCTCGAGGCGCATCTTGTCGGCTTGGCTGAGGGCCGACAGCGACTTGAGGCTGTTCAGCTCTTCGCGCACCAAGTCGTTGACGCTCTTGCGCGTGTTGGCGAGCTCTTGCGCGACCGGATCGACGGCCGGCGGCGTACCCGGATTGGTCGGCGTGGTCGGGGCATTACCGGCCAGGCCAATGACCTTTTGGTAGAGCAGGTACGGGTTGACGTCAGCCGCTCGCACCTGCCCGGCGCCCGCGCCCTTGAACGAAATGCGCTCCGCAATGAAGCCCTTCGAGCCCGAGTAGAGCGCGAGCGGGTCCGCGCCACCGAGCGCCTTGGCGATCAGCGTATCGGCCGAAGGACCCGCCGAGTGCGCGGTGTTGCCCGACGAGCCCGGCGCCAAGCCGGTGAGCGTCTGCACGTTACCCTCGGCGTGACCGCAGCTCTGCGGCCCCGGGTTCGGGTAGTTGATGCCCTTGATGAAGAGCAGGTTCGGCGCGTGAGTCGACAGCACGCTCGTCGCAATGTTGGAAGCGCCTGCCAGACCGGCCGCCGTCAGCGGGCCCGTCGCAGAGGGGAAGAAGCTCTTACCGACCACGCCGTTCTGCGCGACCACGAACAAGGTGAACACGGGCTCTGCATCGGCAGCCCACGCCGAGCGGCTCGGCAAGCCCTCGAGAAAGGGCAGCCCGACCGCGACGCCGCCAGCTGCGGTCAAGAAGGCACGTCGGTTGATGCCGCGACGATTCATGCGATTCACTTTGCACCTCCAGAGCGCGTCCTGAACGCGTCTTGTTTGACCAGCTCGATCATCACCTGCTTGAGCGAGCTGCCGCTGGCGTTGCTCTTGGCCGCCAGCGCCTGCAGCAACGAGCCGTCGTTCTCGACCACGTCACGCTGCAAGCCGTAGCTCGCGAGCTTCTTCGAATAGCAGAGGTGAGCCTGCTCATCCGTCGAGAGCACGCTCATCAACTCTGCGGCGTTGTTGTAGCTCTTCGTACCCTCGACGAACTCGAACGAGCCGCTCGCGTCCACGGGCAAGACCTCGTTCCCGTAGGTCTCCGTCTCGCGGTACCGGCCCATGCCGTCGAAGTTTTCGAAGGCGAAGCCGAGGGGGTTGATCATGTTGTTGTGGCAAGCGGCGCCGCAGCCCTTCGTGTGCTCGTCGACCACCACACGGTTGGTCTGACCGGGCATGCGCGTCGGGAGCGGGGGGATCACCGCAGCGGGGGGACCAAGCCGCGAACAGAGCACATCGAGGCTCATGCTGACGCCGCGATGGATCGGATCCGGATCGTCGTTGTGCGCGTAGAGCACCAGGAAGGGCAACTGCATGAAGTAGCCGACGCGCTTGGCGTCGAGCTCACGTTCGACGAAGCCGCTGCCCGCAGGTCCACCGCCGAGGAGCGCGCTCATCTTCGGGCCTACGAAGCCTGACTTGGAAAGGAACACGTCCTTAACGCCGAGACCTTGGCTGAAGATCTTATCGAAGAAGAGGTAGGAGCTCTCTTGGAGCTCCGCGTTGATGCTCGGATCGTAGTCGTCGACGCCGACCTTGCTCAGGTTGTTGAACCGATCGAAGTGCAAGAATTCACCGTGGAACTTGCGCATCATGGCCTTGGCGGCCGGATCGTCGAGCATCTTGGTGGCCGCTTCCACGGCGCCCTCGACCGTGTCGAGCTTGCCAGGACCGGCCGCTGCGTCGAGCAGCGCGTCATCGGGCACCGTATCACGCAGCCACAGCGACAGCTTCGCGGCCATCTCGTAGCCCGAGAGCGGGGCCCCGACCGCGCCGAGCTCGGTACGGTAAAGGAAGTGCGGCGACTGGAGCATAGCGCGCAGCACCAGCCCCGCACCCTTGGCGAAGCCGCTGAGCGAGCCGGTGAGCGTCGCCCCCTTGTCGAACAGGGCCTGGTACGCGGAGACCTCGGCCGGCGTCAGCGGACGCTTGTAGAACCGGCGGCCAACCGTGGAAATGAAGCCGGCGGCATCAGTACCCGAATAGAGCTTGCTGAGCGCGGCCGAATCGGCGGTTATCTGCTTGGCCAGCTCCTCCGCCGCATCCTGATAATCCGACCAGGCGCGACTATCGACTCCGAGCACGAGCTCGTTGTTCGTGAAGTCGGTGGTGCCGGAGACGGCATCCTGCAAGCGCTCGGCCTGGCTTGGCGGTGATGAGAGGCCGAACACATTCTGAACGCTCTTGCTCCACTGCTGATTCGTGAGGCGAACGACGCGGTAGTACGACGGGTTGCCATCCAGCTTCAATTTGCCAGTGACATTGGGAGGCAGCGTGGCGCCGCCACCGCTGCCGTTGCCGCCGGTGCTGGAGCTACCACCGCCGCCCGGGCCCGGTCCGACCCCCGGTCCGGGGCCTGCACCGCTATCGTCCCCGGTATCGTTGATGGTTGCCGTGCACGCCACGGAAAGGGCCGCCGCCGCCAGCGCACCGAACCGCAGGAATTTTACCGTCATCGGAGAGCTCCAATTCGACATGGTCATTTTCGACCGAGGAAGCAGCCGCCCTAACATCCCCGGATCGCGAAAAACTGATCACCAGGAACCACACGCGGGGGATGTTGAGGCAACCGACGTTGCTCTGCGCCGAGCGTTGTTGGCGCTGGGTGCAGATCGTCTCGTTGAGCAGTGCCGTGCGGAGGGCCTGGCCGTCAAGCAAAGCGCCCCGCAGAGTGTCTTTTTTTCAAGCGCGACCACGGTTTGTGAGCCTTCGGCGAGTTGAATCCGTTCGCAACACTCCCGCGGGTGAAATTTTCTTTCCACGGGGACCATGTGGGCGACCGTTCACACAATGCGCCTGCAATTTTTCACCCTAAAAGAATGCACAAAATCGCTCGCTCGGGTCGATCGGCGGAGGCGCCTAGCGTCGTCTGGATGAACCCCACTCACCCCCGAGGGAGAAGAACCATGACACGAAAAATCTTCATCAACCTGCCCGTCAAAGATCTGAAGCGCGCTCAAGCCTTCTTCGGCGAGCTCGGCTTTACGTTCAACGCGCAGTTCACGGACGACAAGGCGGCGTGCATGGTCGTGAGCGACGACGCTTACGTCATGCTGCTCGTGGGCAGCTACTTCGAGACGTTCACCAAAAAGCCGGTCAGCGACGCAGCGAGCCACACCGCGGTGCTGATCTCGTTCTCGGCCGAGAGCCGCGCCGAGGTCGACGCGCTCGTCGATCGCGCGCTCGCGAGCGGCGCAAAACCGGCCAAGGAGCCCCAGGACCACGGCTTCATGTACGCGCGAAGTTTCTTCGATCTCGATGGTCACCACTGGGAAGTGGTGTGGATGGATCCGAGCTTCGTTCAGAAGTAGGCGGGGGCTGCAGCGCTCGCCCCTCGACGCCATGTTCGAGAGGCGCATCGTCCGATCGCGCATGAACGCCCATTCGCGGGTTCGACGCTCGCGTCAGGGCAAGCGCGACGCCCGTCGAGCGCGCGCGGCTGAGAGCTCTCCCAGCCGCGCGGCGAGCGCCGCCGCCGAGGCGAGCGCAAGAGTGGCAAACAGCAACGAGGTCGACACGAGGCGAGACATGGCGAGGTCCTTGGTCTGGGGAAGCGGGGCTTCTGACTGACGTCGATCCAGGTGGCCCCCAATCGACACTCGCTCCGACGATTTCCACCGAACCAAGGGCCGCTGTCAGCGCGACCTCGATATCAGCCGCGACGCGCTCCTCGCCTAGGCGCGCCCCTCAGACCTCGTAGTCCTCACTGAAGTCACTGCCATCGTCGGCGTAAGGATCTTCTTCGGCGGGCGCGCCGAGCTCGTCGCCAGCATCGGCCATCGCCTCTGCTTCACTCGGACCACCTCCGAAGCCCGGCAAGGCCGAAAAGAAGGCTTGCGCGACCATGCTGCCGGCAAAGCCCATCGCGAAGCTCGTGAGCAGGCTCGCTCCGATGCCGAGCGCGCCGGACCCCAGCGCGCGCTCGACGCTACCGGGCGCTCGCGTCTCCGCGCGAGTCGCCACGCGCGCGAGGGCGCGAGGGTCGTCGAGCGGAGTGCTCTCGACGCTGGCGCGCTCTGCGGGCGGGGCTGATTGAACGAGCTCACCGAGCACGCGCTGGCGCTGCTCCGGGGTGAGCTTCGCGAACGCCTCCGCGTGAGCGGCTTCGATCGTCTCGGGCGGCGCCGTCCTCAGCATGTAGCGGTACTGCTCGATCGCGCGCTCCTCCGAGCTTTGCGCTGGCGAAAGGCCGGATGGTTGCTCGCTTGCACGACGCGGCTTGCTGTCCTCGATGCCGAGCAGTCGGTCCAAAATTCCCATGCTTCGTCTCCTCTGTTCTCGTCCGTAGAATCTCGTCCGTGGAAGGAACCGCCGCAGCCTTCAAGCATTCCGCAATCGACCGACCCAGCCCATAAGTCTTTTCTCTGCGCTCATAGGTTTTTTATAGGTCTGGCTACCGTATCGAAAGGCGCCACTCGCGAGTCGCCGTCGCAAGGCGACGTCGCAGGGTGCCCTGCGGTCACACCCCACATCCGGCTCCGGGAGGGAACGCCCGATCGTGGTGCCCGAGCTGCGTCATCCTGCCCCGCTATAACAGTGAGACTAGACATCCATGAGGACACTAGGCCCTACCGCGCCAGTCCCCAGCGCGAGAAGTCCGCGTGATCTCCAGCGCGGAGCACCGCGCGACACAAGACCCAGCAGCAAGCGTCTCGACGCGAGACGACAAAGACGACGATGACGTGCGGCAGAATTGCCCCCTTGTGTCTCACGTTGGTCTTCGGACACACTCATTTGATTAAGGAGTCCAACGAACCGCCGTTGGATGAGGGACGGAGCTCTTGGCGAGTCTGGATCCAAGCTCTCAGGACGGGAGCGCAGCCATTCGTGTCCTAGTCGTCGATGACGACAGCGTGCTCGTGCGCTCGCTGCAACGTGTGCTCGCGCTTCAAGGCTTCGAGGTCGACGCCGCGCACGACGGTCGCTCGGCGCTCAGTCGTCTCGAGAGCAACGAGTACGACGTCATGCTGCTGGATCTGCGCATGGGCAGCATGGACGGCATGGAGGTGTACGCGATGGCACCTCATCGCCGGCTGCCAGCGACGATCATTCACTCGGCCCACATCGACGTCCAGACGGCCGTACAAGCGACGCGGGCCGGCGTGCAGGATGTGATGCAAAAGCCAGTACCCGAAGAAGTGCTGGCGGTGCGGATCCGAGAGCTGGCGACGGAGCGCCGCGCGATGCTCGAGCGCCCCATCACGGCGCCCGCATTGGAATCGCAACCGGACTCGCTGGCGCGCTTGGTCGGCACCAGCCCGCGCGCTACCGAGCTGCGTGATCACATCCGTCGCGTCGCGCAGTTCCGTGACGTTCCGGTGATGGTGCAAGGGCCTACCGGCACCGGCAAGGAGCTGGTGGCACAAGCCATCCACGCGCTCACGTGTCCGAACGAGCCGTTCGTCAGCGTCAACTGCGCGGCGGTGCCCGAGCAGCTCTTCGAAAGCGAGCTCTTCGGACACGAAGCGGGCGCCTTCACCAGCGCCCGCAGCCCCCGCGTGGGCCTGTTCGAAGAGGCAGGCAGCGGCACGTTGTTCCTCGACGAGCTCGGAGAAATGCCGCTCGCCCTCCAGGCCAAGCTGCTGCGAGTGCTGGAGATCCGCCAGTTCAGGCGCGTCGGCGGGACGCGCACGCGCGTGTTCGCGGCGCGCGTCGTGAGCGCGACCAATCGGCCGCTCACGTCCTCGCTCGGCGGCGCGCTGAGGCCCGATTTGTTCTTCCGCTTGACCGGCTACGCGATCCGCGTGCCGTCACTCTCGGAGCGCATCTCCGATCTGCCCGCGCTGGCCGAGCACTTCCTGGCCGACTTCGCCCGGCGGCACCGGGTCGCGAATGTCAGCTTCAGCGCGGACGGTCTGGCGCAGCTGCAGGGACACAGCTGGCCGGGCAACGTGCGCGAGCTACGCGCTGTCGTCGAGAACGCGGCCATCATGGCGCGTAGCGGCGTGATCGGTCGCGTCCAGGTCGAGACCGCGATTCAGGCGCGCGGTGACGACGGCTCCGACTCCTGGACGGGCCTCGCGGCGCTGCCCGTGCTGGAGCACGCGCGCGAGCTGCCCAGCAGCGCCAGCTCCGGTGTGATGCCCGCCGCACCGGTCGCGCTCGAGCTGCCGCCGGCCAGCGGTGACGCGGCGCATCGCCCGCCCTCCCTGCCGGACTTGCAGCGCGACATGATCTTGCGCGCGTTCGAGGACTCGCGGCACAACCTCTCGCGAGCGGCTCAAGATCTGGGCATTCCTCGCTCGACGTTGCGGGCGCGCCTGCGTCGCTACGGCGTCCGCTGAGCGACTCGCGAGCTCGGGCGCGAAGCTCCGCGCCGCATCACTCGTGGTGGAAGGCGATGAAGTGCTCCAGCTCGATGCGCGCCATCACCAGGTTCGTCTCTTCGGGCGCAAACACCAGCAGCGCGAACTCGGTAGCGCCGAGCGGCTTGATCACGTCGCAGCGCGTGCTGGTCGAGAGCACGAGCTCCTCGACGCCCTCCCCCGCGCCGTTGCTGCACAGCTCGAGGGTCGCGGCCTCGTGCAGCAGCAGCTGCGAAGCCATGCGCGCCAGCTCTCCGATCGGGCAATCGTCACGCGATGCGGCGCGCAGCACGTTCCCGGTCGCCGTCTCGACCAGGGCCATACCGCGAGCGCCGCTCGGCAGCGCCAGCTCACCGTTGCGGCCGCGGCTCGAGTCGGGCGGTGGGCGGTCGCTGGCGGTGAGCGTGCTCGGACGCCACGTGCGGCGAGGCGTGGGCCACACCGACCCGTGTCCATCCGTCGGCGGCGCGTTGCGCGCGGCCTCGTCTTGCAGCCGCATCGCCTCCATCACGATGAAGCCGAGCGACGACTGGATGGTGCTGGGAATCTCGACGCACTGGCGCGAGATGCTGATGCTCGGGAACGGCCACGCGACGATCGTGATCGCGGCCTCCTCGCCGCTCTTGTCACCGATGCGGGCCGCGACCAGTTGACCGCGGCGCACCACCAGGCAGCCGGCGCTGTCGCCGTAGCTCACGTTGAGCGTGCAGGTCTTGCGCTCCATCTCGAGCAGCTGAAGGAACGACGCCAGGCTGACGTAGCTCACGTGACCGTGCACCGACTGCGCGAGGGTGTCGGTGAGGCGAGCCATCACGGCCGTCGCGTCGAGCGGCTTCGCGAAGAAGTCGACCCCGCCGACGGCTTCGACCTGGGCGGCGGTCTCGCTGGTTCCGTAGGCGGACATGACGAAGGCCGACACGTCAGGGCAGTGCTCGCGTAGCCAGCCGAGCAGCTCCAGGCCGTCCATCCCCGGCATCTGCAGCTCCGCGAGCACGATGTCGACGCTGCGCTCACGCATCATCTGCATGGCTTGACCCGCGCTGGGAGCCGTGAGGAAGGCCAGATCGGGGCGCAGCTTGCCGAAGGCGCGCGCGAGCGAGCGCGACAGCTCCTGATCGTGATCGACGAGCAAGATGCGGCTCATGTTCCGCCCTCGCCGCCGCGTGCGCCCACCGGGAGCACTCCGCTCGTCCGCGTCGCTCGCTCCGACAACCTGCTGACGAGCCGAGCCGCGGCCGCGCGCGAGGCGCACAGCCCCACGTAGCCGACGTCTTTCACCCGCCACGTGACGAGCCCCGCGTTACTCCCCCAGCTCGCCCTCGCCGCGAAGATCTCGGAGTCGCACGTGCGCGCCACGTCGAACAGCCCCGACACCCAGTTGCACAGCTCGATCAGATCGGCGACCGCGACGTCGCACCCGCGATCTGCCGCTATCACCAAGGAGCCCGCCCCCGCGCTGCTACGCACGAACGCGGCCCCGAACGTCTCCGGCACCAGGACCGAGCCGAGCTCGTGCTGCGCGGCGGCGGCGCGCGCCGGATCGTCGAACGCGCCCAGGGCGGCGAGCATCTCGCAGGCCGAGAACGAGTATTTCGGATCGTGGCCGGTCTTGGTGTGCCGCACGAACTGGTCGGGCGCGGCCCCGGCCCGCGCCAGCGCCGCGATCGCCTCGCTGTTGTGCTTGTACAGGGCAGCCTTGAGCCCGCTGGGACTGGCGAGGCCGCTCGCGACCAGCGCTTCACCGATCGGGGTGCCCGACTCCCGGCAGGCGCGATAGATCTCTTCCACGCGCTCGCGCGAGACGGGCGGGGTGCTCTGGTTGCGCAAGATATCCGTTAGTCGCAGGCGCATGCCGCGCGAGATCGCCCAGCAGATCCGGCGCGACTCGACCAAGATGACGCCGTGCTCACCGAAGTGGAGGGCGCCCGTAGCCCCCGGCGGGAGATCGTCGACGTGACCGAGCAAGCGCGCGACCGCGACCATCAAGCCCGGATTGGCAGGGATGGACGACAGCATCCGGCTCGACGGCGCGGCCACGCCGGTCATGGGTCGTCCTCGAGCGCCGTCGCCCTGGCGTGCACTTCCGATAGAACGAGGCCGATGCGGTGCGTTGCCGAGCTCGTGCCGACGAGGGCGACCTGCGGGCGCGAGCAGAGCGGCCGGACGACGTGCAGGCGATGCTCCGAGAGCAGCAGCACTTCGCCGAAGCCGTCACGCGCACCTTCGCCACACAAGCGCGCCGCGATGCGGTCGAGGCACGCAGGATCCAAGGTGCCGAAGATCTCGGGCAGCGTCGCGGCCAGGCTCTCGAGCTGCTCGGTCGCCGAAACCTCCGACGGGGCGCCGATGAGCCCGCCGCTGCGGGTGGAGCCGAGCGCGAACGCGACCTCGAGCTCGGCTTGCGGTTTCGCCGCCAACGTCATGGGCCCCCCTCGTAGCCGGGCAAGTAGAGCGAGAAGCAGGTGCCGGTATCGTCCTCGGTGAGCTCGAGCGCCCCCTCGATGCTCTCCGCCGCTTGACGAGCGATGGCTAGGCCGAGCCCAGGGCTGCCTTGCTTGGTGGTGAAGAAGGGATCGAACACCAGGCTGCGATGGTCGGGCGGGATGCCAGGGCCGTCGTCCCAAACGCGAATGCAGATGTAAAACGGCCGGTCGAGCGCGGGGCGGAGCGGACGCAGCGCGGGGAACGCCGTCACGATCACGCAGCGCGGCGCCGCCGAGGCCTCCACCGCGTTGAGCAGCAGGTTGACCAAGATCTGCTCGATGATCAGCGGATTGCCGCGCACGTGCTCGGCGCGCGGCGCCACGTCCATGCGGATGCGGTGGGCACCGTCGCGGTAATGAGCTCGCAAGAGGCCCACCGCGCGGTTCAAGACCTCGCGCACCGGCACCGCCACCGAGACGCTCGGACCGAGGCGAGCGAAGTCGAGCAAGGCGTCGAGCGACTCTTGCAAGCTGGCGCTGGCCTTGGAGATGTCACGCACCGTCTCCGCCAGTACGCCCGCTTCGATGCTCGTGCCCCTCACGTTGAGAAAGTCAGCGCTGTAAACCACGCTGGCGATGGAGCTTCGCAGATCGCGCGCCAGGCTGGCGACGAGGCGCTCGTTGGTGTCGAGGCGCTGGCGATTGAGGCGCTCGGAGAGCGCGAGGCGCTTGGCCGACACCTCGCGCATCAAGAGCACGTAGGTGCCGGGCGCCGCAGCGTAGCGCGTACAGCCGAGCACCTCGTGCGGCGCCCCCGGCGGCCGCCACTCGACGGCTTCGCCCATGGCCGTGCGCTCGAGCAGACGCCACAAGTCAGCGGGCACGCTCGGCGGCAGCTGCTCGACGACCGAGGCGCGGCGGAGCAGGGCCAGCGCCGGCCCCGTCGCGGCCTGCAAGGCGCCGGTGGCGGTGCACAAAGCAATGGGCGCCTCTACCGTCGCGATGTCCAACGAGTGGCCCTGCGCGGTGGCGTCGCCGTCGGCCCTGCGCGGTTCGCCCATCGCAGGCGACTTAGCAAGACGCGCACCACGGCTCGCCCCCGGCACTACGCCGCAAAATCCATCACGAAGCCGCAGCTGGCCAAATCGGCCATGGCCGGTTCGACCGTCGAATGGCGAGCTTGGCGCGCTACCTGGCCGTTTTGGACGTGCGACATCGGCGCCATCGCGGATCACGGCGAAATCTCGCGTTGGCGCGTGCGTTGCAGAGAGCGTCGCACTCGTTGCTCGGACCACAGGGAAACGCCGACGGTCAAGTCGTTCGATCGAGGTGCGGAGCCGACAACGTCAATCCAAAGGAGGCAATCGTGTCGAATATCAAGGAATCGCTCGCCAAGGTCATGCAGCTCGATGGAGCCATGGGGACGTGTGTCGTCGACAGCAACAGCGGGATGATGCTCGGCTCCGACGGCGGCGCGGGCCCCATCAACCTCGAGGTGGCGGCCGCCGGCAACACCGAGGTCGTGCGCGCCAAGCGCAAGACGATGAAGGCCTTGAACCTCAAGGACAACATCGAAGACATCCTGATCACGCTGCACGGGCAGTATCACCTGATCCGCCCGCTCTCCAGCAACGACGCGCTGTTCATCTACCTCGTGCTGGACAAGCAGCGCGGCAACCTCGCCATGTCGCGCCACCAACTCGCGGCCATCGAAAAAGATCTCTCGATCTGAGCGGAAAGGACGCTGGAAGATGCCCACCGAAAAGCAGCTGAACGAAACGTTGGAGAAGATCTCGCAGGACACGAACGGCTTCATCGCCGCTTCCCTGGTCGATCTGGACTCGGGCATGACGCTGGCCATCAAGGCCTCGCGCACCGAGTTCGATTTGACCGCTGCCAGCGCTTACAACAGCGAGCTCGTCAAGCAGAAGCTCAAGATCATGCGCACGCTGGGCCTCTCCGGCACCATCGAAGACATGCTGATCACCTTGACGGACCAGATCCACTTGGTGAAGCTCGTCGGCCCCAACACGTTCTTGTATCTGGCCGTGGACAAGAAGCTGTCGAACATCGCGCTCGTGCGTTCGGCGGTCAACCGCCACGCCGACGCGCTGACCTGAGCGGCTTCGTACCCTCCGATTGACGGGAGCGCGCGCTCGAACGCAACGTCTTGCGCGCGCTTCGCTCAGCCCTCCCCGCGCGACTGGCCGCGATCGGCGCCAGGGTACCTGCTCTCACCGACGACGGGCTCAACGATGGCAGTGATCGACGAAACGAGAGGGGTGCTCGTCGTACGCATCGTGTACGACGGTCCCGCGTTGTCCGGGAAGACGACGAGCCTCAAGGCGCTCGCGCGCGGCGTATCCCGCGAGGTCACGACGCCCGGCGAAATGGCGGGGCGCACGCTGTTCTTCGACTGGGTCGACTACGTCGGCGGCATGTTCGACGGTCGCCAAATTCGCTGCCAAATCTTGAGCTTGCCCGGGCAGCGCGAGCTCGGCGAGCGGCGGCGCTTGCTGCTCGAGAGCGCGGACGCGGTCGTGCTCGTGCTCGACACCACCGAGCACGAATGGGAGTTCTCGCTCGCCTGGGTGAAAGACAGCCTCGTCTACTGTCGACAGCAAGACCCGCCCGTGGGACTCGTGCTGCAGGCGAACAAGCGAGACGCGCCCGACGCGGTGGACGCGGAGCTGATGCGCGAAACGCTGGCCAAGATCGCGCCGATAGCGCTCGTACCTTCGACGGCGATCACGGGTGATGGCATCCGTGAGGCTTTCGTGCTGGCCGTTCGCTTGGCGCTCGATCGCGTGCGAGCGCTCGCCAGCTCACGGCGGCTGATGGTCGGATCGCCGCCGGAGGATACCCCCGCAGAGCTGCTCGAGAAGATGCTGCACGCGGAGCGGACGCGCGTGAATAGCGGCACCGTCGCCTCCGCCGAGGTCACGAGCCGCATCGCCGCGCAGCTGGATCGCGCGGAGCTGAGCCTGCGCCCGAGCAGCACTCCCGCGCCGCCTTCGGTGGAGGACCCCAGTCAGCAGGAGACGCCGTTCGTGCCCGATCCGGCGATGCCCGGCGGCATGATCTGGCCGCCGGTCGACGGTCGCGCGTTGCTGCACGAGGTCGCTTCCCTCGGCATCCGCCCCACCCGCACCGGACGCTCGGATTGGGCCGGCTCCGGTTCCGGCTTTCGCTTCCATTCGTGCTCGAACGCGGTATTTCACAACCTGCAAAGCGCGCGTAACGAGCTCATCGAGTGGGCCCGGCTGCACTCGGCCAACACCGCGCACCTGTCCAGCGGACGCGCCGTGATCCTGGCCGACGCAGGCTCGGGGAAACTCCGACTCTGGCAAATCGTGCGCGCGGAGGCCACGCTGCGTGAGCGGCTCGCCAGCGCGATGCCGCAGAGCGATCCCGTTCAGGTTGCCAAGGAGCTGCTCAGCGTGGCTTCGCTGCTCGCGGCGGCGCGGGAGGCATTCGCGCAGACCACGATCATGCTGCCGTGCACGTTGTGGACGGTGGGCGCTTACAACTCGCTCCGCCCGACGTTCGTCGGTCTGATGCCCGCGCGGGAGTCGGAGGTGCCGCCGGAGCCGCAAGGCTCCGAGCTGCTCCGGCGCGAGCTGTCACCGCAGCTCCGCGAGCTGCGCCGTTCTCGAGTCGACTACTCGGAGGTGGTGTCCTCGGTGAAGGCGCTCGCGTCGCAGGCGGGGCGCGACTCGCCGGCGGGTTGGCTCGCGCACATCGTGCGCGCTACGTGACACACCGGGCGCGCGCAAGCTCAGCTCGGCAGCGGCCTCTCGACGTCATCCGCGTGCTCGGGCGTGACGTAGCGACCGTCCGCGATTTGCAGCGCCAGCGCCTCCATCGGATCGGCGGGCGCGCGAAAGGGTACGAACACCGTGAGCTCGCTGCCGGCGCGGAACAGGCGGAGCTCGTAGCCATCGGAGCGAAGCTTGCGAGCTTCGAGGTACTCGTCGATGCCGGGCGTGGGCATGCCGTTCACGCTGAGCACGATGTCGCCGTAGCGGACCCCGGCCTCAGCGGATGTGCTCCCAGGCAGGCACCCCAAGACGGGAACGCCCTGCACGGTGTTAGCGATCTCCTCGAGCTGCTTGCGCGATATCATGGGTGACGACTTTCTCCTGACCGACGATCCTCGTCGTTTCAAGGGACGTGCCAGGCGAGTTCGCCCAATTCCCCAATGATTTCGGCAAACCATTCGCGGCCGACTGTCCGGACCGTCTCGAGTGGGGACAGTGGCTGAGAATGTAGGTGGGTGTCGCTGTCTCAGGGTGATTCACCGACGAGGAACGACGCGAGGGCGTGGCAGGCTCTGGCTGCCGCCCGACGCGCCCTTCGCCACATGACCGATGCCGCCACGACCGCCTTCGACGCAGCCGTCACCGCCCTCTATCAGGCGCCCTTCGCCGAGTTCGTCGCGCTGCGTAAGAAGCTCGCGGACGGCCTGAAAGCAAACGGCGACAAAGCGGGCGCAGCCAGGCTCGGCAAGCTTCCGCGTCCCACCGTTTCCGCGTGGGCCGTGAACCAACTGTGGTGGCACGAGCAGCCAACGTTCGAAGCGTTGCTCGCCGCCGCCGCGCGCGTCAAAGCCGGCGACCGCGACGCCACCAAGGCTCATCGCGACGCGCTCGCCGTGCTGCGGGAGGCCGCCCAACGTTTGCTGCAAGCCGAGGGCAACGCGGCCAGCGACAGCACGCTGCGGCGCGTGAGCACGACGCTGTCTGCGGTGGCCGCAAGCGGCGGCTTCGCGCCCGAGCCCGACGGCGCGCTCAGCGCCGATCGTGATCCACCTGGCTTCGAGGCGCTCGGCGCCTTCGGCACGCAGCCGGACGCGACGCCGGCTGCGCGGGTGAGCCCGTCCCCCGCGCCGAGCTCCAAGGACGAGGCGGCGGAGCGCGCGCGGGCCGCGGAAGCGCGGAAGCGAGAAGAAGAGGAGCGGGCTCGCCGGAAGGCCGAGCGTGAGCGGCTCAGCGCAGCGCTCCAGCAGGCTCGAGCGCTGCGCGAGGCGCAAGCTCTGGAAGCGAGCGAGCTGCGCCGCGAGCTCGACGAAAAGGAGCGCGCCTTGGTGGAGACGCGCTCCTTGATCGAGGAGCTGGAAGCGAAGCTGGCTAGCCTTTGATCACGCCGCAGCCAACCCGGTCCCCCGCGTTGCCGACAGGCTGACCGCCGTCGTCTTTCTTGGCGTGCACGATGATGGCGCGGCCGACGAAGGACGAAGCGTCGCCTTCCTTCAAGTTCGCGCCCGGCGCCGTGATCTCGAGCGTGCCTTTGCCGTCCTTACCGATGGTGATGTTGCCCAAGTCGCCGAGGTGGCGCTTTTCGGCGCCGGGCAGCCCATGATCTTTCGTGTGGGGGTTGAAGTGGCCGCCGGCGCTCTTGCCGTCCGGCGAGCTGCAGTCGCCCGTCTCGTGGATGTGAGTGCCGTGGTCGCCGGGCTCGATGCCTTCGACGTTGAGCACGACGTGCACGCCGCCTTCCGTCTCGGTGAACGTCGCCTTGCCGACCAGCTTGGACTTGCTCTTCGGCTCGAGCGTTACCTCGATGGTGCGGGGCGGGGCGGCGGGCGCGGCCGCTTCGGGCGCGGCTTCCGGAGCCGCCTCTGCCGGAGCCGGCGCGGGCTCGGCCGGCGGCGCGGCGGCTTCCGGAGCCGCAGCGGGCTCCGGGGGCGTGCTGGCGCAAGCGGCGGCAAAGAGAGCCAAAGCGATGCTGCTGGTGATGAAAGACTTCTTCATGCGCCAAGCTCCTACACCAGGTCTCGGGTGCCGTCGATCGAGCGGCCGCGTGTCTAAAAGTCACAGCACCGTGGCCGCGCTCACGCTTGCGCTCTGCGGAAAAACCGCTGCGCTACGCGATCATGCGGCTGCGTCAGGTGCAGGGCTGCGGGCGCGCACCGTCAGCAGCACGCAGACCTGCCTGCCACCCCGCGAACGAGGCGCGAGCTGTCGCCAGCAGCATCGCGGCGCAGATGAGCGCGATTCCGTGGGAGCGATTCCGTGGGAGCGACTCCGTGGGAGTGACTCGTTAGAGCGACTCCGCTGGAGCGACTCCGCTAGAGCGACTCCGCTGGAGCGACTTCGTGAGAGCGACTCCGCCGGAGGCAACGCGACAGCGCACAGCGCGCGCCCCCGCTCACGCAGACGCACACCGTCTCCAACGTCACCACGCATGCCACCCTTCAGGTTGATAGGCGACCAACTTGATATTGGCAGTCTATTT
Organism: Pseudomonadota bacterium; assembly: GCA_023431345.1. Lineage (GTDB taxonomy): Bacteria > Myxococcota_A > Polyangia > Polyangiales > Polyangiaceae > PMG-095. The sequence continues at coordinate 24,158 of JAEYWK010000230.1, read as the reverse complement.
TTCCGTGTTGACCCGACGCGCGCCGCATACACTGCAGGGGATGCGGACGCTATTCGGTTTGGGGTCGACAGCAGTACTTGCGCTCGCTGTCCTGGTGGGGGCGTGCGGCGACGGTCCGCCAGAGAGCCATGTAGAAGGCGGGGCCGCGCAGAGCAGCGGCGGCTCGACAACGCCCAGCGCCGGCCAGAGCACGGGGGGAACGCCGAGCTTCGGCTCGAACGGTCCGTCGCTCGGTGGCACCACCAGCAACGGCGGGGACGGCGCGGGTGGCATCGAGCAATGCGCAGCCGCCAACGAGCAGGCCGAGCTATCGCCGGTGTACCTCGTCTTCTTGCTCGATGAGTCGGGCAGCATGGGTGACGGTGAGCACGGCAACCGCGCCGAGAAGTGGGATCCGGTGACGGCGGCGCTCAAGTCGTTTTTCGCCGACCAGGAGTCGAGCGGTATCATGGCGTCGTTGAGCTTGTTCCCGCTCAACCAGAACAAGACGACGGGGCCGGCCAAGAGCAGTCAGCCCGCGGACTGCAACTCGGACGCCTATGTCGATCCGGTGGTCACTCCCACCGCGCTACCCAACACCCAAGCCTTCGCCGACGCCATCGCGGTCATCGATCCGCCCAACGAGTACGGCACGCCCACGACGCCCGCGCTGACCGGAACCATCAAGTACGCCGAGAGTCTCTTGGCTGAAGATCCCGCGCGCAAGGTGGCGATCGTGATGGTGACGGACGGCGAGCCCGTGTCTTGCAGCGGTAACACGATCGCCAATACCGCCAAGGCGGCCGAGCGCGTAGCAAGCACCATCCCCACCTACGTGATCGGCGTCGGCGAGGAGCTCGCGTCACTCGACGCCATCGCCAAGGGCGGCGGCACCGACGCTGCGTTCATCGTCGCGCTCGACGACCCGGAGAGCACTCGCACCTCGCTGCTCAACGCCATCAACCTGATCCGCGGCAAGTCGATCTCGTGCGACCTCGACATCCCCGCTCCGCCTGCCGGCAAGACGCTCGACCCCGACAAGGTGGACGTGCAGTTCTCGGGAGAAGGCACGGAGAAGACGTCGCTCAAGTACGGCACCGAGTGCACGGGTGACGTGGCTTGGCGCTACGACGATCCCAAGGCTCCCCGGGCGATTCAGCTGTGTGAAGCCACGTGCAACGCGGTGAAGGCCGACGCGAAGGGCAAGCTCGACGTCGTGTTCGGCTGCGTCGACCGCGTCGTCGTCAACTGACGGGGCTCAGAAGATGCTGCGCTTGACGCCCACCGGCGGCGGGCGCTTCGGCTCCGCCGGCCGCGGCGCGGCGCTCGACGCGACGAATGGCTCCGCGTCGCTCGACGCGGCGGCCGCAGGGGCGGCGGCCTCTTGCGGCGCGGCGGGCGCGGCGGGCGTCGGCTGAAGCGTCACCGCGCGGGGAGGGGCGGCGGCGTGCGTCGCGCTCGATTCACGCACGCTCACCGTCGTCGCAACCGAGACGACGCCGAGCAGCAAACCGAATGCAGCCGCGGCCACGATCGTCCACCACGAGCGTCGACGCTGACGCGAGCGCGGCGCCACGTCGTCCGCTACGACCGGCGCGTCGCTCGGCGGCGGCACCGACTCCACGACGGGTCGCAGCGAGTCGAAGCCTCGTGGGCGCGGGGACGCAGGCGGGGGAACGGAAGCGGGCGCGCCAGCGGCAGGCAAGACCGCGAGCGGTACCGGAGAGAGGTCGGGCGGCGGCGCGCTCCGTCTCGGGATCGCGCGCAGCGTGTCTTTCTCGCTCAGGGCCAGCGCCTCGGGATCGCTCGGCGGCGGGGGCGGCAGAAAGCTGGAGCGCGCGACCGGGATCTCCCCGGTGAGCGGCGCGTCGCCACCGCGCACGACGACGGCGTGCCGGGGCGGCTGCTTCAAGCCGGGTCGAGCCATGAACCCACCGCGCGGAGTGAGAATCTCCCGCGACAAGACCGTGCCGGACTCAGTGGGGGCGAGCTCTTCTGGCGGATCGCTGGTACGCATGGCGACAACTCCCCTCGCTCAGCGCCGCTCACAGCGGCGGCCGACAAGGGCGGCAGATTGGCGCACATGATGCGCAAGGACCGGCACCTTGCCAAGCCCCACTGTTGACTGACCGCGCAGGCGCTCGCGCGCAGGACCTGCACAGACAGACAGCATGGGCCGGCTGACCGCCAGGCATCATGAAGTGCCTTCGATGAACGCGGCTGGCACCGAAACAGCTGCGACTAGCTTCGCGGACAGCGCGATCGGCGCGCGATTTGGCGATCGCGGCGCTTGGGGTTAGGTTGCGCGCGCGCCGGCCATGACCTTCCCCGCTCGAGACCCCAGCGCGGGCCGCTTCGTCATCGACGCGCGTTATGTGGAGCCCCGGCCGAGCGGCATCGGTCGCTACGTCGAGGCGCTGGTCGAGCGGCTGCCGCGCCTCGACGAGCGCCAATGCTTCCATTTCTGGACGCATCCCGCGCGCCCCTGGCCCGTGACGGGGCCGAACGTCAGCGCGAGCCCCGTGGCGGCGCCATCCGACGGGCTGCGCACGCTGCTCACGCCCCACCGCCTCGGACGATTGAACCCGAACGACGTGGTGCACTTTCCGTTCAGCTTGCTCGGTCGCGGCCTGCCGTGCGCGACCGTCGTTACCGTGCACGACCTGATGTGGCTCGAGCAGCCGCACCTGGTCGAAGGGCGGCCGCTGATGCGGCAGGTGCGCAAGCACTACTACCAGCGCGGCATGCGCTGGGCGCTCGAACGCGCGACGCGCCTGATCGCGGTGTCGGAGGCGACGCGCGCGCGTATGCTCGCGGTGGCGCCCGCGTGCGAAGGCCGCGTGGTCGTGACGCACAACGCGGCCGATACTCGCTTCGCGCCGCCTGAAGACGCGGGCGCGGCGGCGCGCGTGGCCGCCGCGGTGATCGGCAGCGCCGCGCCCTACTTCTTGGTCGTCGGCAAGAACGAGCCCTACAAGGGACACGAGGTCGCGCTGCGGGCGTTTGCTCGTGCCGCGCTCGACGACGAGCTGCTCGTGCTGATTCAACGCGCGACGGGGGCACGGCGTCTGCTCGGTCTGGCCGAGCGCCTCGGCGTGGCGCCGCGCTTGCGGTTCTTGCCTGCGGTGTCCGGCGAGCAGCTGCTCGCGCTGCTCCAAAGCGCTCGCGCCCTGCTTCAGCCCTCGCTCATCGAGGGCTTCGGCATCCCCGCCGTCGAAGCCATGGCCAGCGGGTGCCCCGTGATCGGGAGCGATACCCCCGCGCTGCTCGAGGTGCTCGGCGGCGCGGGCCTGCAAGCCGAGGCCGGCGACGACGCGGAGCTCGCTCGGCGGCTGCGCGAGCTCCGCGAGCCCGGCGTGCGCGAGTCGCTCCGCGCGCGGGGCCTCGCGCGCGCCCGCGCCTTCGATTGGGACCGCACCGCGCGCGCGACCCTCGAAGTTTACCGCGAAGCGGCCGCAGCCTTCGCTCGCGCCCAGCGAGAGCCAGCGCGATGATCGACGTGCTGATCGACATGACGGCGCTCAACACGACCTCGCGCGAGCGCGGCATCGGGCGCTACGTGCAAAGCTTGTGCGGCTCGCTGTCGCGACGCGCCGAGTGGCAGGACCGGTACCCGGACCTCCCCGGCCGCGACCTCACGCTCTCAGGCCTGATCCGGCACCGAGGGCGCGTCGAGGGCGCGCTCGATCCGACGCTGGGCTTCACCGGCGATCCGTCGGTGTCGCTCTCGGATCTCCGCTACCAGCGCCACAAGCTCGAGCGTCGCTTGTTCCTCGGCAGCCTGCTCAATCGCGCTCCGTGCCGCCTCGCCCACCTGCCCGACCCGCCCGGGACACCGCTGTCGCGGCGACGGCGGCGCATCGTCACCTGCCACGATTTGATCCCGCTCGTGCTGCACGAGGAATACTTGTCGGCGCTGCCCGGCTCGCGCGCCCTGCAGCGCGCCCGCGACCAGGCCCGCTACGGAACGGCGGCGCGCGTGATCGCCATCAGCCACGCGACGCGTCGCGATCTGATCGAGCAGCTCCAGCTCCCTCCCGAGCGCATCGACGTCGTCCACCACGGGGTCGACCACCACCGCTTCAACGTGGGAGCGTCACCCGACGAGAGCGCCCTGCTCGCTAGCCAGCTGGGCATTGCTCGACCTTTCTTGCTGTATCTCGGCGCGGGCGACGCGCGCAAAAACCTGCCGCTATTGGTGCGGGCGTTCGCGCGGAGCAACGTATTCCGCGACGTGAGCTTGGTCATGGCGGGCCCGCTCTCGCAGCGCCAGCGCGCTCAGCTCGAGCGCGAAGCGGAGCTCTGCGGCGTGCGGCGCGAGCTCACGCTGCTCGGTTACGTGCCCGACGAGCTCGTGACCCCGCTCTACCGCCAGTGCTTGGCGCACGTCTTCCCTTCGTCGTACGAGGGCTTCGGCCTCACGGTGCTGGAAGCGATGGCCTGCGGCGCTCCAACCCTGACCACCGCGCTGTCGTCTCTGGGCGAGGTGGCGGGCGACGCGGCGCTGACGCTCGAGGCGCTGGAAGAAGAGCCGTTCGCGCGGGAGCTCGAGCGGCTGGTGTCCGACTCCGCGCTGCGCGCAGAGCTACGGAGTCGCGGCTTGGCTCACGCCCAGCGCTTCACGTGGGAGCGCTGCGCCGCGGAAACGCTCGCCTCCTATGCGCGAGCCCTCGAGGAGTCGTCATGAAGCGCCTATGGAACCGCGCCGCCGCCACCTTCGGCGCCTGGGAGGCCGCTTACCGCGCCCGCTCGCTCGGCCCGTTTGCGCCCACGAAGTACGTGTGGAGTCGCGGCCTGGCGCTCGGCTGTGACCACCACGGTGGGCTCTCGTTCGTGCGCGGGCAGCGCGGTGGGCGCGCGGCGCTCCGCTTCGATCCGCGCGCGTTCGACGCCGTGAAGGACGGCGACCTGGTGTGGATGCGGCTGATCGCTCTGCCGCAGTTCGTCGAGGAGGCGCTGCCGCGCATCCAGGCGAGGTTCGCGCTGCTCACCGGCGACGAAGACTGGTCGATCCCGGGCAGCTTCGCCGGCAGCCAAGAGCTGCTCGACAGCCCTCGGCTCGTGTATTGGTTCAGCCAAAACCTCGACCGGGGCGCGACGCACCCGAAGCTACGAGTGCTGCCGATCGGGCTCGATTTCCACACCATCAGCAATGGTCCGCGTTGGGGTCACGAGCAAGCCACGCCCGCCGAGCAGGAAGCCGAGCTCGAGGCGCTCGTCGCCGACATGCCGGCGACCCGCGAGCGCCTGCTGCAAGCCCACGCCGATTTTCACTTCAACAAACGCAAGGACATGGTCTGGGGTGACGATCGCGACAGCGTGCAGCGCGCGCTCCAAGGCAACCCGAGCGTGGTCTTTCAAAGCCGCAAGCTCAAGCGTATCGAGCTGTGGCGAGAGAAGACGCGCTTCGCCTTCGTGGTCAGCCCCCACGGCAACGGCCTCGACTGCCACCGCACGTGGGAGTCGCTCGTCCTCGGCAACATTCCGATCGTGAAGCGCTCGTCGATCGATCCGCTCTACGAAGGTCTACCGGTGGTGATCGTCGACGATTGGCGGGAAATCACCCCCGAAAACCTCGTGCGCTGGCGCGACGCCCACGAAGGCGCGTTCTCGCGACCCGAGGTGCAGGAGCGCCTGACCAACGACTACTGGCTCAGCCGCGCGCGGCGCCTGCTGCGCGAAGCCATTGCGGCGCAGTAGGTCTCGTTTTCAGCCGTGAAACCCAGGGCGAGCAGGTGAAGGCCGCCCGCGTCCCGGTCATTTGGCGGGACGCGCGGAGGGCGCGGGTCGGGCCGCCGATGGGCTCGGCTTGACCGACTCGCCCGCGAGCGGGTAGCCGCGATCTCGCCAAAACAGGATGCCCTCGTCGAGCACGGCCGTGTTCGGGTAGCCCCGCTTGCGGAGCGCGTCGACGACCTCTCCCGAGGCGTGATGGGGGCACGCGCAGTAAGCAACCACCCACGTGCCGTCGTTGGGGATGCGCTCGAGGTGAGAATGATCGTGGTACGGCAGCGAAACCGCTCCGGGGATGTGAAACTGGATCCAATCCGAGGGCGGGCGCGCGTCGATGAGCACGATGCGCTGCTTGGCGTCGAGCGCCTTCTTGACCTGCTCCGCCGAAACGAAGCGCTCGGCGCGCAGCGTGAATTTCGGCTTCTGCCCCTTGGGGTTGATGACGATCGGCAGATCGCTCGGCACCGTGAGGTTCTGCACGGGGGCGGTCGGCGTCGTCGGGCGGAAGCTCCACAGGTAAGCGACGACGTCGTCGAGCTCTTGCTCGCTCAGCTTGCCCTCGAACGCGGGCATCGGCGTGGGCGGGCGGCCGTGCTTGATCGCGTAGCGGAGGAAGGGCGTGGAGGCGGCCGCCAGCAGCTCGCCATTGAACAAGCTGAGCGCGTTGCCGCGCGTCGTCGTCGTGCCGTGGCAGCTCTCGCAGCTCTTCTCGTACACGGCGGCGCCGCGCTTGGTGTCACCCGCGCTGGTCGCGCCAGGCAGCGGCGTATTGCGCGGGCCTTTGGAGCGCAGGAAGCTGACGATGTCGGCGATCTGTGACTCCTCGAGCGGTCCACCGCGCACCTTGCCGTAGGCGGCCATGGCCGTACCCGGACGCCCCATGCGGATGCCGGCCGCGATGAACTCATCGCTGGCGCTTTCGAGGAACGTCTTGCTCACGAGCGACGGCGCGTTGTCCGCTGCGTAGCCCGTACCGTCTTTCGCGTGACACAGCTGACAGTAGTGCTCGTAGTCACGCGCGCCGGCCTCGATGCCCCGAGCCGCGCTCGAGAGCGGCGCGGCCGTCGATGCCGTCGGCGTCGCCGAGGGCAGCTGCTGCGTGCCGCCGCTCCGCCCGCAGGCGAAGGGCACGAAAGACAGAGCAGCGCCGAGCGCCAGGGCCAGCTTCGGGAAGGGACGAGACCACATCGGAAGAACGTCATGCCACGTCGCTTCGACGCGCGTCGAGTCGCCTTCGAAAAAATGCGCGTAAAGCTGCGGCAAACCCGGCGCGCCCTGGGCCCGGACCCGCCGGCGGCTTGCCGGCGATCGCAGAGCTGCCCGGGAAATCAGCCCCCGTGTCCGCGGGCTCCGCGCCGCTGCGCCTCCGCGCTTGCGGGCGCGGGGCGAGGCTCTACATTATCAGGTCACATGGATCGTCGCAGCCTGCTCGGAGCCTTGGTGAGCGCCCCGGTCGTCTCCGCGTGCCGCAGCGATGCACCGCCCGAGCGCGTCGACGCTCGCCCGAGCCCTCCGCCCAAGAGCCTGGTGCTGGGCACGGAGCCGCTCGGGTTCCAGTGGAAGGTGCTCGACCCGTTCTTGTTCTGCGCTCACCACGACGACCCCTACCCCGCCGGCAACGCCGAGCTCGGGCCGGCCGCGTCGCTCGCCGGCCGCAACCTCGGGCAAGACTTCGAGGCCAGCAACGGCTGGCGCATGTATCACGGCCAACGGGTGCCGGGCTTCCCATCGCACCCGCACCGCGGCTTCGAGACCGTCACCATCGTTCGGCGCGGCTTGGTCGATCACGCCGATTCGCTGGGCGCGGCCGCGCGCTACGGCGGAGGTGACGTGCAGTGGCTCACCGCCGGCAAGGGCATCGTCCACGCGGAGATGTTCCCGCTCTTGAAGAGCAACGAGGAAAACCCGCTCGAGCTCCTGCAGATCTGGCTGAACTTGCCGGCCGCCAACAAGTTCGCAAACCCCTATTTTTCGATGTTTTGGCGCCACACCATCCCGCGCCGCACCCTGCGTGACGCAGCGGGCAGAGCCGCCGAGCTCACGGTCATCGCCGGCGCCTTCGCCGACGCGGTACCGAACGCTCCGCCGCCCGAGTCTTGGGCGAGCCGCGAGGACGCGCACGTGGCGATCTGGACCTTGAAGCTCGAGCCGCGCGCGCGCGTCACGCTGCCGGCCGCGCCCGCCGGCGTAAACCGCAAGCTCTACTTCTTTCGGGGCTCCTCGCTCAAGCTGGGCGATTTCGAGCTCGCCAGCGGGCACGCCGCCCGACTCTCGGCGGACGTCCCTGCGCCGCTCGAAAACGGCGAAAGCGAGGGCGAATTGCTGCTGCTCCAAGGCCGCCCGATCGGGGAGCCCGTCGTGCAAAGCGGGCCGTTCGTCATGAACACGCGCGCGGAAATTCAGCGAGCGTACGCCGATTATCGGTCGACGCGCTTCGGCGGCTGGCCCTGGCCGAGCGAGGATCCGGTGCACGGCGCCGAGCCCGAGCGCTTCGCGCGCCACGCCGACGGCCGCACCGAACGCGCCACCTGAGCTCGCCCTGCCATGACCAGCTACGGCAAGCTAGCGAGTGAGTTCTACGATCTCGACAAGCCCGAGCCCCTGCCCGACGCCTTCGACTTCTATGCGGAGCTGGCGCGGGCCGCGCGCGGCCCCATCCACGAGCCGATGTGCGGCTCGGGTCGCTACCTGCTACCGCTCGTCGCCGAAGGCCTCGATATCACGGGCAGCGACAGCTCGGGCGAGATGCTGGCGCGTTGTCGCGCGCGCGCCCGAGCGCGAGGCCTCACGCCGGTGCTCAGCGAGCAGGCCTTGCAGACGCTCGAGTGCGAGCGGCCGCCGGTGCTCGTCTTCATCCCTTCCGGCTCGTTCGGTTTGCTGCTCGACGATGACCTCGTGAAGGAAGCGCTACGGCGCGTGCATCGAGTGCTGGCGCCCGGCGGCAAGCTCGTCGTGGAGGCGGAGCTCGTGCAGAGCACTCCTCCCGAGCACGGCGGCGTCTGGGGCGGGCGCTGGGTGGAGCGCGCGGACGGCGCCAAGCTCGTCTTCAGCTGGCTCACTCAATACAGCGGCGACGCCCGCATCACGACCGCGCTTCACCGCTACGAGCTGGTGAAAGATGGCCAGCTGCTGGCAATGGAATACGAAGAGCTCCGCGTACGAAGCTACGCCCGGGCCGAGTTTCGAGCGCTGCTCGAGGAGGCCGGGTTTGGTCACGTCGAGGCGCTCAGGCCCTACGAGCACACCCCCGCCGACGACAGCGACGAAGCCGCCGTCTTCCGCTGTGAAAAGTCGTAGACGGCGCGGCCGACAACCGGCGTACACTCGCGCCGGTTGAGCCGTGCGCCGCTTCGTGTTGATTGGTCAGACTGCGCTCGCGACGGGCGATTTTCGCCTCGATGACTTGCCGAGCACGAGCGGGCGCATCGACGCGCTCTTGCGCTGCTTGCGGGCCGCCTTCCTCACCTCTCACGGCCTGCGCGCGGGCGTCGAGGTCTACCTGGTGCTGCGCGGCGGCGCGGTTGGACCGCGCACCTTGCGTGTCACGAGCGAGCGCGTGAAATTCCTGCGACCCGACGAGCGCAGCCTCGCGATCTTGGTGCAGAAGACGCTGCGCAGCGCCCCCCTCGACTTGGCCGCAGACTTCATCGAGCTGCGACCGGGGCTCGACCTGCGCAGCGGCGATCTCGAGCAGCTCCTCGACGAGGCCCGCGAGAGCCCCTGCTTCGTGCTCGAGGAGGGCGCGAGCGACCTGCGCGGGTTGCTTCCGCCCAGCGACGCCTGGTTCTTCATCGGTGATCCTGCGGGCTTCGAGCCCGGCACGCGAGCGCTGCTCCGAGAGCGAGGTTGTCGCCCCGTGTCAGTAGGGCCCCTGAGCTTGCACGCCGAGGACGTGGTGACCTTGATTGGCAACGAGCTCGACCGTGCCGTCAGCGCGAACGGCGCGCGCTCTTCGAGCTGAGACCCGCCGCCGCCTCGACCACGCAGGCGCGTAGGAAGCGGCACGCGTCGTCGTCGTCGGTCGACGCCGGCCACAGAAGCTCGGTGCCCGCCCCCTGCAAGCGAAACGGGAGCTCCGCCAATTGCAGGGTCTGAAAGCGCGCGGCCGCCTCGCGAGCCAGCAAGCGCGGCACCGTCGCGACCAGCGAGCTGCCTTCGACGATGGCGGCCACGCTCGCGAAGCTCGACACCGAGCAGCGGGTGCGGCGCGTCTTGCCGAGCGCGTCTTCGACGATGCCGCGCAGGTCGGCGTTGTAAGAGACGATGACGTGCTCGGCGTCAAAGTAGGCGCGCTCGCTCACGCGCCGCCCCAATTTGAGGCGGCGCGAGTCGAACAAGCACACGAAGTCACCCCAAAACAGGGCCTTTCGGCGCACCATGGCGGGGAGCGCGTCCGCGACTGTCACGGCGAGCTCGACCCGCCCCGACGCCAGCGCCTCGCCGACGCTGCGAAACTGCACGGGCGTGGCGATCAAGCGCAGCCGCGGTGCGCGCCGCTCGAGCAAACGTAGTAGGCGCGGCAACAGCCAAGCCTCGGAGGCGTCCGACAAGCCCAGCCGCAGCACGCGCTCGCTGACGAGCGGCTCGAACTGTGCCGGAGCAAGCGCCGCTTCTACCAGCGCCGCCAAGTGCGGCTGAGCCTTGCCGCGCAGCGCGGCGCCGCGACTGCTGAGCGCGAGCCGGCGCCCTTGTCGCACGAAGAGCGGGGCTCCGACCGCGTCCGTCAGCCGACGCAGCGCGGCGCTAACGGCGGGTTGAGTCAGATAGAGCTGCGCCGCCGCCGCCGTGACGCTGCCCGCGTCCGCCACCACGCAGAAGACGCGCAGGAGGTTGAGGTCCAGGTCACGTCCATAATTCTCGTGCATGATTTACATATATCCTATCTATTGGATTGATGAATCGCTGTGCCGTACGGTCTTCGGGACAGGAGCAACGAGTCATGAAATCCCCGAAAATTTCCGCGATACCGAAGATCCGCCTCGGCCAGCACGGGCCCGAGGTCTTCCCCATGGCCCTCGGCTGCATGGGCATGTCGAACATGTACGGTCCTGCCGATGAGCGCGAGAGCGTCGCCACCATCCACGCGGCGCTGGAGCAAGGCGTCAACCTGCTGGACACCGGCGACTTTTACGGCACCGGCCACAACGAGCTGCTGCTCGGACGCGCCCTCGCCGGTCGCCGCCAGCAGGCGCTGCTCTCCGTCAAGTTCGGCGCGCTGCGCGGCCCTGACGGCAGCTGGGGCGGCGTCGACGCGCGGCCGGTCGCGCTGAAGAACTTTCTCACCTACAGCCTGACGCGGCTCGGCACCGACTACGTGGACATCTACCGGCCGGCGCGCCTCGATCCGGCCGTACCGATCGAGGAGACGGTCGGCGCCATCGCCGAGCTGGTGAAGGCCGGCTATGTCCGGCACATCGGCCTCTCCGAGGTGGGGCCAGAGACGCTACGTCGCGCACACGCGGTGCACCCGATCGCAGATCTGCAGATCGAATATTCGCTGCTCAGCCGCGGCCCCGAAGCCAAGATCTTCCCCGTGCTGGCCGAGCTCGGCGTATCGCTCACCGCGTACGGCGTGCTCTCGCGCGGCCTACTGAGCGGGTCGCGCCCGCGAGCGGCGAGTGACTTCCGCGCGCATCTGCCGCGCTTTTCCGGGGAAGCGGGCGAGCACAACCGCAAGCTCGTGGCACAGCTCGGCGAGCTCGCCCACGCGCGCGGTCTCACGCCCAGCCAGCTGGCGATCGCTTGGGTGCGGTCGCGCGGGCCGAGCGTCGTGCCGGTGATGGGAGCGCGAACGCAGGCGCAGCTCGAGGAAGCGCTCGGCGCGCTGACCACCAACCTCACGACCTCGGAAGTCGCTCGAATCAACGAGCTGGTCGCGAGCAGCGGCGTGGCGGGCGAGCGCTACCAGCCAGCCCAGATGACGCACCTGGACAGCGAGAGGTAGCCAGCGCGCGCTCTCGTCACACGGCGACGAAGCGCGCGCGTCCGACGCGATCAGGCCTTCTTCTTGGGCCCGCGGCGCACGGGTTCGGCGTTGACCACGACTCGGCGAGCCGGCCGCTTGGGCGGCGTGTCGGTCGCCGCTTCGGCGACGCGCTCACGCGGCGGCAGGGGCAACGGCTGCCGCGCCGGCTTGCTGCCGAAGTCGCGCGCCGGCTTGTTGCCGAAGTCGCGCGCTGGCTTGTTGCCGAAGTCGCGTGCCGGCTTGCCGCCGAAGCCGCGCGCCGGCTTGCCGCCGAAGTCGCGCGCCGGCTTGCCGCCGAAATCGCGCGGCGGGCGCTGCCGCGAGGGCGGCACGTCCGGACGCGGGCGCTGCGAGGGGCCCCGACGCTCGCTCGCCTCGTCGCCGTCGCCGTCCGAAAAGGGCGAGACGAGCACGCGCGGGTCACGCGGATCCGGCTCGCGCGTCGCTTCGGCAAAGCTGCTGGCGACCGCGCCTGCGACCTCGACGGTCGAGCTCGTCGGCCCCACCCGGATCGCGCCGATGTCGGAGCCGCGGATGTTGCCGCGACGACACAGCATCGCCACCAGCCGGCGCGCGTCGGCGCCGTGCTGCTCGCCCCAGCTCACCCGAAACGGCACGAAGCCGCGCGCATCGTCGCGCGGGGGACGCTCGGAGGCGAAGCCGCGCTCGGGCGGCGTCGACCTTTCGAACGCGCGAGGGCGCTCGGACGGATAGGGCCGGGGCTCGCTGCGAGGGGCCGGCTCGCGCGACTTCCAGTCGTTGCCACGGCCGCGCTCGGGAAAGCGGCGCTCGTCGCGCTCGCTCGCCCGCGGACGCTGAGCGCCGCGCGGAGGCTCGGGAAACAGCGGCGTCACGTCGCGCGGCTCGCCGGTGGCGCGACGCACGCTGATGATGAGCTGCGCGAGCGCCTTCTCCGCGAGCCCCGCTTCGAGGATGCGCGCCACCTGCTGCTGCACGCGCTCGGGCACCTCACGCTCTTCGTCGGCGCTCAGCTGCGCGAGCCAGCTCGCATCTTGTGCTTCACGGATGGCCGCCGCGGTGGGAACCGGCTCGACGCGGAACTGCACGCGCGCTCGCTGCAGCAGCGAGGTCGCGCGCCGCAGACCCGCGGGCGCGACCAAGACCGCGCTCACGCCTTTGCGACCCGCGCGCCCCGTGCGACCGCTGCGGTGCGTGTAAGTATCGGGATCCGTCGGCGGATCAATCTGGATCACCCGCGCGATGTCTTGCACGTCGATACCGCGCGCGGCGACGTCGGTCGCGATCAGGGCGCGGATGTCGCCGCGCTTGAAGGCCGAGAGCGCGCGGTTGCGCGCGTGCTGGTCCATCTCGCCCGACAGCGAGCCCGAAGCGAAGCCGGCTTGCTGCAGCTCCCGTGCGATCTCCGACACGTCGGCGCGCGTCCGCGCGAACACCAGCGTTTGATCCTCGGCGTGGTGAAGCAGCACGTTGATCAGCGCGTCCACCCGCTCGTCGGGGCGCACCAAGTAGATGATGTGATCGATGTCGCGGTTGGCGGTACCGAGCGGCGTGCCCTCGATGCGCTTCGGATCTTTCTGCACGCGGTCGGCGAGCGCGGCGACGTCGCGCGCGAAGGTCGCCGACACCAGGTGCGTGCGGTGCCCCTCGGGCGCTTTCTCGAGGATCGCTTCGAGCTCGTCTCGAAAGCCCAAATCCAGCATGCGATCCGCCTCGTCGAGCACGACGGCGGCGACGTCGCTGGCCTCGATGCCGCCGCGGTTCAGGTGATCGAGCAAGCGGCCGGGCGTTCCCACCACGATCGCCGGCGACGACGCCAGCGCGCGGTGCTCGTCGCGATAGGACGAGCCACCCGTCACGGAGGCGATGCGCAGCTTGCGCTGGGCGTAGAGCCAGCCAAGCTCGTCGTTGACCTGTTTGGCCAGCTCACGCGTCGGCACGATCACCAGCGCCTGCGGGCGCGCGACGGGCGCCTTCGTCAGCGTGTCGGCCGACACCACGTGACGCAGGGCGAGACCGAGGGCCAGCGTCTTGCCGGAGCCAGTCTGGGAGCTGATGCGCAGGTCGCGCCCGTCATTGCTCGCGTCGAGCACCGACTGCTGCACCGGCGTCAGCGTCTTGTAGCCCTTCTGGGCAAAGGCTGCTGCTAGCTCGGGGCCAAGCAATTCATTGAGGTCGGGGAGATCGGTGGACGACGGCTCAGGCTCTGGCATGTTGGGGCGAGGCAGCGCGGCTGGACTTCGAACGGAAGGAAGTCGAAGCGGGTGGCGCTGGGCGCGGGCGCTATGTAGCAGGACGGCTCCGCTTCGCACGCCTGAATTGTTGCCAATCCAGCAACAATTCGGCGACCTAGCGGCGCCTTGTGCGGCTGACGGCACCGTTTATGTTGCAAGACATGGCTAACAGCAACGTCCGGTCGCCGGTGGTATTTCTCCCGCACGGGGGCGGGCCATGGCCCTTCGTGAGACTCGGGTTCGGCAGCCAAGCCGAGCAGGACGCCCTCGCGACCCACCTGCGCGGGATCGCGCGGCTGCCGGCGGTGGCTCCGCGAGCGCTGCTCGTCATCTCGGCGCACTGGGAGGAGCCTGAGCCGACCGTCACGAGCGGCAGCGCCCCACCCTTGCTGTTCGATTACTACGGCTTCCCCCCGGAGTCTTACGAGCTGACCTGGCCTGCGCCGGGAGAGCCGGCGCTCGCGGCGCGAGTGGTCGAGCTGCTCGGGGCAGAGGGACTGCCGGCGCGCGAGAACGCCGAGCGCGGCTTCGATCACGGCACGTTCGTGCCTCTCAAGCTCGCCTATCCGGAAGCGAACGTGCCCACCGTGCAGCTCTCGCTCAAGGCAGGGCTCGATCCGAGCGAGCACCTGGCGATCGGGCGTGCCCTCTCGCCCCTGCGTGACGAAGGCGTGTTCATCATCGGCAGCGGCATGACCTACCACAACATGCGCGGCATGGGCCCGCACGGTCGGCCTGCCGCCTCTGCCTTCGACGCCTGGCTGCGCGATGCGGTGACGCGCGCCCCTTCCCAGCGCGACGAGCTGCTCTCGAAGTGGCAGAACGCGCCCGCCGCGCGCGCCGCTCACCCGCGTGAAGAGCACCTGCTACCGCTGATGGTGGTGGCCGGCGCCGCCGGCGACGACGTGGGTCGCCTCACCTACCACGGCACCTTGCTCGGCCTGGAGCTCTCGGCTTACTCGTTCGGTTGACGGGGCGTAGGGCGCGCCGACGAAGCTCGGCGCTTGCACGGCGGTGCGGCGCCCTCGCTAGCGCGGCGTCCGCGCTACGAGCCCGTGCTCTCGTAGCGCTCGAGGCCGAGGTTCCACGCCTTTTGCGCGAGAGCTGCGGCGACGAGCGCCGCCAGCGGAGCCGCGGCGAGCGCGATGGTCGGCGCATTTTTGCCGAAGAACACGCTGCCGGGCAGGAAGTGGAACGTGCCAAAGGGAAACACGAACAGCAGCACCCCCTGCACCCAGCGCGGGTAGGTGCCGAGCGGGTAGCGTGTCGCCTGCACCAGGTTGTGCGCGACCATCATGCTCGACAGCTGCGGCCCGATAAAACGAAACGACAAGCACGCGAACCACACCAGAATCGACGTATAAATGAGCACCCCGCACGCCCAAAACAGCGGCGCCGCGAGCCACGCCGCGACGCCGGCCTTCATCCACGTGAGCGACGTCACCACGTAGGCGACGCCCGTAACGACGTTGCCGAAGGCGTGCAGCTCCGGCTTGGTCACGAGGAAGAAGGGCAGCGCGCGCACCGGATAGGTCAGCAGTCGATCCAAGTCGCCCTGCACGATCGCCATCGGCAGCACCCAAATCTGGTTGAAGAACAGCTCCGAGCCGCCCACGCACGCCGCCGTCATGCCGAACAAGAACAGCACCTCCGGCGCCGACCAGCCCGAGAGGCTGGGCGCGGCGCCGAGCACGATCCAGAGCAAGCTGAGCGCCGCCGCCTGCATCATCATCGACGTGATGACGCCGACCACGAAATCGGTCCGGTACTCGAGCTTGGCTTGGAGCGAGGCGCTGTAGGCCTGAACGTAGACCCGGAGACTGTCTCTCATGGCTCAGCCCCCCTGAATTTCGAGGTGAAGCAGCGACCAACGCAAGAGCGCCCGCCCTAGCACGAGCAAGCCGAGAGCCCAGGCCCCTTGGACCAGCAGCGCTCGCCCCAGCGCGCCGCCCGAAATCGAGCCGAGATAGATGGACACGGGGGTGTGGATCGCGTGACAGAACGGCAGGTATTCGGCGACCGCGCGCAAGCTGCCCGGAAACAGCGCGAGGGGAGCCGAGATCCCTGCGAAGGTTTGCTGCAAAGCGTTACGTGCCACGAACACGCCGTAGTTGCTGAAGGTCACGAACGCCGTCTGCACGAAGATGAACGACAGCGCGAACTGGATCAGAAACGCGCAGACCAAGCTGGGCACGAACGCCAGCAGCGCCGTAGGGCTGGCGGGCAGCGCCGCGCTCCCCCAAAGCGCGTACGCGAGCGCCACGAACGGCAGCACCACGGCCAAGTTCAGGAGCAGCTCCGCCAGCGATTGGGTGAGCTGCGTCAGCTGGAAGTCCACCGGCCGCAGCAAGTCGGTTGCGATCAGCCCCATGCGGATGCGCTGCCCGACGCGCGTCTCCACGCCCATGAAGAACATGAAGTTCAGCGCCGCGGCCAGGAGCAGGTAAGGGAAAAGTTGGCTCTCTGGCACGGCCAAGGGCTCGCTTCGCACGCGGTAAACGTGGCGCCAGACCAGGAGCGGCACGGCGTAGCCGATGGCCACGGTGAGCATCGACAGCAGCAGCGCCGGCTTGTAGGTGAACGCCGTCTTGGCCGCGCGCACCAAGAGCGCCGCTTGGGCCCGCAGCTCCCCCGCCCAGGCCGAGCCGGCCCCATCGCGCAGCGGCGTCACTCTGCGGCTCCCGCGACCGCGCTCGTCGTGCGGCGGTAGATGCTCGCGACCATGCTGTCGATGTCGGCTTTCTCGAGCACGATGTCGGTCGCGGGCAGGCGGCTGAGCAAGCACTGGGTGAGCGCGGGCGCGGCCCCCTCGCGCTGGTAGGTCACGACCAGGCGGTGCCCACGACATTCGGTCAGGGTGCCGCCGAGCGGCAACAAGGCGGCGCGAAGCTCGGTCACGTCCGCGTCGCTCGCCGGCCTCTCCAGCTCGAGCAAGATGCGACGCTCGCTGGCGAAGCGCCTTTCGAACTCGCTCAAGGAACCATCGAACAGCAGCCTCCCCCGATCGAGGAGCAGCAAGCGATCGCACGTCTCCGTGATGTCTTTCAGGTCGTGGGTCGTGAGCAGGAGCGTCGTGCCGTAGCGACGCTGCATCTCCACGACGAACTCCCGCACCTGCTCCTTCACCGACACGTCGAGGCCGATCGTCGGCTCGTCGAGGAAAGCGATGTCCGGCGCGTGGAGCAGCGACGCCGCCAAGTCACAGCGCATGCGCTGACCGAGCGACAGCTTGCGCACCGCGACGTCGAGCAGCGGCTCGAGCTCCAAGCGCCGCCGGGCTTCGGCGTAGGTGGCATCGAACAGCTTGGCGTCGATGCGGTACATGCTGCGCAGCAGCGTGAAGGTCTCGCGCACCGGGATATCCCACAGCAGCTGCGGGCGCTGACCGAACACCACGCCGATGCGCGCGGCCAGCCGGCGCCGCTGACGCCACGGGTCCAGACCCAGCACCTGGAGCTCGCCGGCGCTGGGCCGCAAGATGCCCGTCAGCATCTTGAGCGTCGTCGATTTGCCGGCGCCGTTCTCGCCGATCAAGCCGACGCGCTCACCCCGCTCGATCGAGAAGGTGAGCTCGCGCACGGCCGGCACGTGCTCGACCTCGGCCGCGAACAAGCCGCGCACCGCCCCGAGAAAGCCGGGTTTGGTGCGCCGCCTCACGTAGCTCTTGCTCAGCCCTTCGCAGACGATGGCGGGAGTCACGCTAGCCTCGCTGTCTGAAAGCTCGCGGCGCTCTCGTGCTCCGCCAGCAGCGCGTGCAAGCCGGCGCGCCGCGCCGCCAGCGCGCGATAGCCGTCGAAGCGCATCTGGCTGCGCCCCATGGCGACGTAGGCGTCCACCAAGTCGGGCTCGTCCCACGGCACGTCGTGGAACACGCCCGCGGCGATGTGGGGACTGCTCGGATCGCGCACCCATTCTTGAGGAAACAGCGCGACGCGACTGGGTGGTGAGGCTGCACGTTCGGGACCGCGACTGTCGACCCCCAACACCGACCCCAGCTTGCGACACAAGCAATCACCGAAGCGTTCGCCCAAATGAGCGATCGGGGTCGGGCGCGGGTTGAGCTCGATCAAGTAAGCCCGCCCGTCCGCGTCGAGCATGAAGTCGAGGCTCGCGAACCCGCTGTAGCCGAGCGCCGCGATCACGGCCTCGGCCGCGGCGCTGAGCTCGGCGTGCTCGATCACCTCGACGCAGGTGCTCGGGCCGCGCGGTCCGGGCCAGGTTTCGAGCTTGAGCGCCGAAATGCCCGTGAGCACTCGGCCAGCGTGGGCGACCACGCAGCGCATGGCGGTGCGGCCTGCCAGGAACGTCTGCGCGAGCACGCCCTCCACCAAGGTAGCGGGATTCGTCGCGTAGCGCGCGACGGCAGCGCAGAGCTCCGTCTCGTCTTTGCTGACCGTGACGCCCATCCCCGCGACGCTGTCTTCTTCCTTGAGGACCACCGGATAGCCGTACCGAGCGGCGAACGCGAGCGCGTCGCCTTCCCCGTGCACGGCAGCGAAGCTGGGCGCGCGCACCCCCGCCACCTCCGCCAGCCGAGCCAGTAGCTTGCGGCTGCGCACGGTCGCCGCGTGCTTGGCGTCCCCGAGCGAGCGCTCGTACACCGCGAGCGCGTCGCTGCTACCGGCTCGCGCGGCTCGCGCGCGGGCGGCGTGCAGTAGCAGGATCGTGGCGTCGTCGGTCGGCACCACGAACGCGGGCTGCAAGCGCTCCACGAGCTCCATGAGCGCGCGCAGCAGCTCTTCGTTCGATTGACCCGCGCTGACGTAGACGACCTCGTGCGCCGCCTGCGAGCGCATGAGCAGTAAGCCCGGATAGCCGAACGTCACGACGTGAAAGCCCGCTCGCTCGAAAGCGCGCGGTAGACGTGGAGCGCCGATCCAGTTGCTGAGCGTGAGCAACAAGACTCTTGGCTTCGAAGTGTCCGAAATCATTATCAAACCCCTTTACGTTCCCGAACCCACAAAAACAGAAAAGCCGCCTTGGCATGGGCCAGGCGGCTACTCGAGACCAGCGCTCGATCCGCCTTAGCCGGCGCCGCGGTAACCGCGGCGATTGGCAACGACCACGTGTGCAACGTGGGCGTAGATCTCGCTCGTTCGGCTAGCCATGGGCGCATAGTGCATGACGAGCCCTGCGCCCGTCAAGCGTCGCTCGCGAACATCGGGGCCACGTTTGCCGTTTTCCAATCGATGACTGAAAGGGGCGATTCAGGGCTACGCCGGACAGCGGCGTCATCCACCGGGCGCGCGCGCGAGCAACTCGAGCGCAGGTTCGATGGCGCTCTCTAGCCCCTTGTAGCGCCGGATTTCGGCTGGCATCTCCGACAGCGCGAGCGTCAAGATCTGGCGCTCGGCTCGCGAGAGCTGGGCGAATTCATAGTGATAAGTTCGGATGGCAAAGAGCGCCGCGCGCGCCTCCGGCACGGGCAGCATCGTTTGGCGCTCGACCCGCAGAAAAGCGCGCGCCAGACCTGCGCGCCACGGCTCACGCTGCCCGTGGTCAGGGTGATGGTCGAGCGCGTCGTCGGCCGAAATGGTCCAAACGAACCGCACGTATGGGCCCCGCGTCACCATGGCGTCGACCAAGCTGGGCGCGGCGCGCGCCACCGCGCCGAACGCAGGGATACGGGCGTGTATCGCCGAGAAGCTCTGGCCTACGATGAGCTCGGGGCGCCAGCCGCTCGGAAAGCAGACCTGCAGCCAAACCGCGCGATCTTCGCGGCTGGCCGCGTGCACGATCACCACGTCTTCCGCGAGCGAGCGCGCGATGGCGTCGAGGCTCTCGGCGCCCGCCGCCGGGTGGCCCTCGCGCGTGAGCCAACCGCGCAGCGTGTCTTCGACTTGCGCGACCGCGCGCGTTTCCGCTTCCGTCGTGACGACAGAGCCGGCTCGCTCAGGATGAGCTCCGAGCACGCGCGCCTTCTCGCTCACGTAGTGCTCAAGCTGGGCGTCGGGCGGGAAGGCCAGCGAATCTGCGGGGCCGTTGCCGAAGTCGGTGCCCAGGCGAAACAGGCCCGGCTGCATCCGAAAGGGCTCGGCTTTCACGGGAAAATAGAAGGGAGGCGGCCGCCGCAGCACACTGCAGCATAGCCAAAAGCCGCCGTGCTCGCACCAAGCGCCGCCGTCCCGCCGAGAAGTTGGCCCGCCTCGCGACGTTGTCGCACCAGCCAGACATGGCCGACGAGCGCGACGATTTCTTGGTCGAAGCAAGCCCCGCTGCCGGCGCGCTCACGCTGGCGTCTGGAGCGACCGAAGCGAGCGCAGCTGTTCTTACGCGTCTCCTTCCGCCCCGCAAGCAGCAAGGCGGCTGGGTCGATCCGAAAGCGCTGCGCGTGGGACCGAGCGGTCGTCCGCTTTGCCGCAAGTGCGACGGGGAGATCGCCAAAGGCAGCGGCCGGCGCACGTTCTGCTCCGACGCATGCGTGGTCGAGTGGAAGGTCCGGACGCAGCCCGAGTTCGCGGCGGAGCGGATACGAGAGAGAGACAGAGGTATCTGCGCGCTCTGCGCGCGCGACTGTGAGGCGCTGCAGCGTAAGATCCGCGTGACCCAACGGGCGCGACGCAAGCGGCGTCTCGCGGAGCTGGGGCTGCCGCTCTACTTGCTGCGACGCAAGCGCTACTGGGAGGTCGACCACATCGTGCCCGTCGTCGAAGGCGGCGGCTCGTGCGGGCTGGAAAACCTGCGCACCTTGTGCTGGGAGTGCCACAAGCGCGCGACACGCGAGCTGCAGGTCCGGCGCGGCAAGATTCGCGCGCCCGAGCTCAAGTGTCGGGAAGCGGGATGAGCTCGTCTTCGTCGCCCTTCACCTTGCCGAAGCGACCGTGCCGCCAATCGTCTTTGGCGCGCTCGATGCGATCGAGCGAGCTCGACACGAAGTTCCAATAAACGTGACGTTCGCCGTCGAGGCGCGCGCCGCCCAAGAGCATCGCGCGCGCCCCCGCCGCGCTCGACAGCGGCCCGCGGTCCCCCGGCTTCAAGATCACGAGCGTGCCTGCGACGTACTCTTGCCCGCTCAGCTCGACGCTTCCCGTCACCACATAGACGGCGCGCTCCGCGTGCTCCGCGTCGATCTCGACGCTCGCGCCCGGCGCGAGCTCGGCCGAGACGTAGAGCGTCGGCGACAGCACCTCCACCGGCGACGTTTGTCCGTAGCTCGTCCCCGCCACGACCGTCAGCTCGACGCCAGGCAGCGAGACACGCGGGATGGTGGCCCGCGGGTGATGACGAAAGCTCGGCGCGACCTCTTCGTGCTCGCGCGGCAGGGCGACCCAGCATTGAATACCGTGGAGCGGGCCGCCCGCCTCGCGTCGCTCCGGCGACGTCCGCTCGGAGTGCGCGATGCCGCGGCCGGCGATCATCCAGTTGACGTCGCCCGGCTCGATGGGCTGGACGTAGCCCAAGCTGTCGCGGTGTAGGAACGAGCCTTCGAAGAGGTAGGTCACGGTCGCGAGCGCGATGTGGGGGTGGGGCCGCACGTCGAGCCCCTGCCCCGGCGCGAAATCGACCCGACACAGGTGATCGTAAAAGATGAACGGGCCAACGAGCTTGCGCTGGGTGGTCGGCAGCACGCGGCGCACGAAAAACCCGCCGACATCACGCTGCCTAGCCTCGATGATGAGCTCCGGTTCCATCGCGCGAGTCTAGCGTAGCGAGCGGCCGACGCGCGAGGTAACGTGCGGTCAGGGATGACGGCTCCGCGCGTCGAAAAACAAGGGATGGCAGGGCCGACGCCCACCGTCGTCTCGGCCACCATCACGCGCGCGGACGTGGCGACCCGAGCCCTGACGTCGACCTACGGCGTGCTGATCATCTTCCCCGCGATCGTGCTGGTGGTCGGCTTGTTCCTGACCCTGGTAGGGCAAAAGGCGCTCAAGGCCAGCAACGTCACGCTCGGACAGCGGCGCCTAGCCGAGCAGGCGACTCTCGTCGCAACCCAGCTACGCTCGGCGTTGGGCGCCGCCGACCCCATGCTCGACCGGCTCTCGGACTTCGCGCTCACGCACTCACCCGAGAAGCCGATCGAGGCGAGCGCCGCCGTCTTGCTCGACTTGATGCACGGGCGCGCGGGGGTCTCGTTCGTCAGCATCAGCTTTCCCGACGGCACCTTTCAGGCCGCCTTCGTGGATCTCGACGGCGTCGTGCGTTTCCAAGACAGCCGCGTGGGCGACAATGGCTCGACGAAGCGGCGATTCGACTATCAAGGTCACGGCCCGCTCCGGCTGTTCCGGGAAGAAGCGACGGACTACGACCCGCGTCGGCGCGATTTCTACCGCGACGCGGCCGCGCAGCGCGCTCGCTTCTGGACGAAGCCCTACCCGTTCTATTTGAGCCACTACACGGGCGTCACGCGGGCGGCGCCCGTGTACCTGCAGCAGGCCGGCGAGCGCCGTCTGCATGCCGTGCTCACTGTCGACTTCGACGTGAACGAGCTATCGAAGCTGTTGCGCTCGGGTGAGCTGCGCGACGTAGACACCTTGCTCTACACGAAGAGCGGCACGTTGCTCGCCTACCCGCAGGGCGAGAAACGCATCGCGAGCCTCCCGCTGGCGCGCGATCGGGCCCTGTCCTATCGTGACCTGGACGATCCCGCGCTCGACGCCTTCTTCGCGGCGCTCGCGCGGAGCGGCGCGGCGCGCCACGTCGCCTTCGACTTGGGCGGCGAGCCCCACCTCTCGGCTACGGCCCCCGTCGGCCCCGACGCCACGCTCGACTGGAGCGTCGCCTACATCGTGCCCGAGCGCGTGTTCTTCGAGAGCCTGCACCTGTATGGTCGACGCAGCTTCGCGATCGCGGCCGTGGCTGTCTTGCTGGCGCTCGGCGTCTCCGTCGCGTTTGCCCGGCTCGTGGTGCGGGTGCGACGCGAAGCTGCCGATGCACGCGCGGAGGCCAAGCGCGCCCACCAAGCCGCGCGTGAGCTCGGCAGCTACCGGCTCGTCAAGCGCCTCGGCAAAGGTGGTATGGGCGAGGTGTGGCGCGCCGAGCACCGCTTGCTCGCGCGCGAAGCGGCCATCAAGCTGATCCGCCTCGACGAGGGTGCCAGCGCCAACGGTGAGGCTCAAGAGCGCTTCCGGCGCGAAGCGCAGTCGCTCGCCGGGCTGCGCTCGCGCAACACGATCGAGCTGTTCGACTACGGCGTGGCCAGCGACGGCACGTTCTTCTACGTGATGGAGCTGCTCGACGGACTGGACCTCGAGAGCCTCGTGCTCAAACACGGGCCCCAACCGCCCGGGCGCGTCGTGCGGCTCCTCATGCAAGCTTGTCGGTCGCTGGCCGAGGCGCACGACGCTGGCCTCGTGCACCGCGACATCAAGCCCGCCAACCTGTTCGTGTGCCGCGCGGCCGACGAGGTCGACGTGGTCAAGGTGCTGGATTTCGGCTTGGTTCGCGCGATCACCGGCGACGCGCCCGATGCGCCGCCGCTCTCGACCCAGGCCGTGCTCGAGACGACGGGCGCAGTCCCGAACGACGAGCCGAGCGATGGCAAGCTCACGCGCGCCGGCACCGTGATGGGCACACCCGAGTTCATGGCTCCCGAACAGGCGCTGGGTCGCTCGCTCGACGGCCGCGCCGACTTGTACGCGCTCGGCTGCATCGGCTACTGGCTGCTCACCGGCTCGTTGGTGTTCTCGAAGGCGACGGCCATGATGCAGCTCATCGCACACATTCAAGAGGCGCCGGCTCCGCTCAACACCCGCGCGCCCGCGCCCGTGCCGCGTGCCCTCGAGCTCTGCATCATGGATTGCCTGGCCAAGGCGCCCGACCAGCGCCCGAGCAGCGCGCGTGAGCTGCTGCGCCGCCTCGCGGAGGCCGAGCGCGAGCTGCCTGCGGGCGCGGCTTGGAGCGACGAGCGCGCCGTGCTCTGGTGGCAAGAGCACCAGCCCGCCGCGCGGGCGTCGCAGTCCGGCCTGCCCACGCCCCCGCCGCAAGTCCAGCTGCGCATCGCCGACGCCGAGCGCTAGGCAACAGCGCCGGTCGCTTTCTAGAGCGACAAACGGTTTGCTGGGGCAACGAAGCTCACGAGCTAGCACCGAGCAGAGCCGCCGCGTGGGGGGAGGCTCGCCTGAATTCACTTCAGGCGAGGGGGGCGGCGCGAGCTGCTGAGCACTCATCGCATTTTTTGCAGGTTTTGGATCGCTTGGGCGGCGATGAGGACATCGTTAAGACCGCGACCGACGACAGTCGGTCCTGGTGGACCGTTTGACGGGCCGAAGTAGCCGCCAATGTCGGCTACCCAGCGGACGGCTTCCGCGAGCGTAGGAGCGTGATCC
>JAEYWK010000144.1 GCA_023431345.1 Pseudomonadota bacterium | reverse complement strand
GTCTGGGTTCGACCCAGAAGGTGGTGTTCCACTCGGCGAGCGTCGACGCGAGCCGCGGCACCCTGTCGGTCGCTGCGACCGTAACCGCGAAGTCGGCCGACAAGGTCACGGTGCGGGTTCCCGCCGGTATCGGCGGCGCTGCCCGCATCGAGGTCGTCACCGGCACCGGCTCGGTGTTCGGCGACTACACCTACAAGGTGACCGCGCGCACCGCCGGCAGCTTCGAGAAGGAGGTCATGGGTCGCATCAACGCGCGCCGCGCCTCCGGGTGGACCTGCAACGGAACCGTCCTGCCTGCAGCCCCGGCTCTCACCTGGGACGGCAAGCTGGCCGACTTGGCGCTCGCGCACGCGAACGACCTGACCGGCAGGGAGACGCTGTACGGCTACACCATCGGCCACAACACGCTGACGAGTGCCGGCAAGACCGTCACGTCGTCCGCGCGGGCCTGGTACGCCGGCTGGCCGCTGTCCATCCAGATGGGAGAGGTTGTCGCCGACATGGGTCCGGGTCGTACCGCCCGGCAGCTGGTGGATGGCTGGTTCGGTTCCCCGAGCCACTGCGGAAGCCTGATGAGCCCTCGTCTGACCCTCTTCGGCCTGGGCCAGTCCGCCCGTGCCGACGGTGGTCTGGTGGCGGTCGCCGACCTGACCTGACCGGCCAGCGGGAGCCTCAACGGGTGACGGGTACCTCACATGTATGAGGTGTCCGGCGCCCCTCGATGATCCGGTGATCCGTGGTGTTTCCGGCGCTGTTTCGCCCCCAGATTCCTTTGGGACGAAACAGCGCCGGAGATCCATGTCGGACACGTCCAGATGCGTCGCGCGACAGGGCCGAAATCGGGGCTGGTGAGCGGTGTGAGGTCACTTCACCCCCAGTCCATTTAGCCCACCAGAAAACCCGTTCTGACAGGAACGACCGGCCGACCTCTGAGCGGCTCTGCCCGCCTCCAAACGGCTCCCGCCCGGGTGGAAGAAGCTCACCGGGCTGGCGGGCGGCACCTGGACCGTGACCCTGAACTGCCAGGGCGGCATCGGCGGCGGCTGGTGACCTTCAGGACCCCCAGCGCAGGGTTCAGCGAGCGGGCCGGGCGGCGAACACAGGCACGGCGGCTGCCGCGGCAGCGAGAGCGATGAGCAGCGCCCAGAACGAGCGGATCAGGATGTCCAGCGACTCCCCGGGTAGCCGGGTCAGCCAGGGTTCCGGACTGAGAAGGTAGGCGTACATGGTCAGTTGGAGCGCCAACAGGTAGCAGCCGCTCACTGTGGCCGCCGTACCCAGCCCGGCGCCGATCACCCGGCCCGGCCACGCCCAGCGGCGTCGCCGTGCCGGAGGTGCCGGCGGAAGCCAGCTGTCACGCGCCAGGTACGCCACAGCGGCGAACAGCAGCAGCATCGACAGCGCGACCGGCTCCCAGAAGAGGTCCGCCCACGGCCCGAACGTGAACAGCATCTGGTTGAACAGGTAGGAACCCGCGATCGCACCAACGGGGATGACCGCTGCGACCTCGACGGCCGCCGCGATCCGCTTCGGTCTCCACCACGCCAGTTCGCGGTCAGTGGCGACGAGATGGCTGGTCATTGTGTCCCCCACATGTCTGCTGCCCCAGCCTCTCCCCCCAGAGGCAGGCGAGCAGCACCAGAGTAGGGCCGCGCCGGCCGCGGCGGGTACCTTCGGGCGGCGGAGGCGGTGGGCAGCCCCACCCACCGGGTCGCTGCATAGAACTGGCGTGACGAACCGTGAGCCGCAGCACGACGACGACCTGCACACCCATTGGGGCGGGATCTCCCTGCCGTTTGTGACGGTCGCGCGCGGGGATTTCGACGGTGACGTGCGCGGCGACCTTCGGACGGTGACAGCCCCGATCATCGCCCACCTGCCGGACAACCGTTCAGCGTTCGTCGGGCAGCTGTCGGGGGTGGTGTCCGACCAGCCGATCACCCTGACGTCGGTCAACACTGGCGACCTGAACGTGCTCGACGCGGCCGCGTACCGGATCGATCAGCCCGCCGTGGACGCCGGCGGCCGGGCACCGGGCCGGGCCACGATCGTCCTCGACAGTGTGCACCTGTGCGCCGAGTTCCACGGAGACTGGGTGGATTCCGTCATCCGCGACATCCTGGACAACCTGCGGGTGTACGGCGACGTGATGATGGTGGTCCGCGGCCGGGTGAACCCGCGATGCCCGTTCGGGGAGACTCACGCCTGCGACCTGGATGAACTCACCGACCAGGTGGTGGCCGCGCTCGAGGAAGCCGGGTTCGTCCGTAACGACCGGACCGACACGTGGTCCCAGGGGGTCCGGATCCACCGCGGGAACCGGAACCAGTACAGCACCAACAGCTGCGACGACCCGCTGTGCCCGTGCAACATCGTCATGGAGGCGCGAGGTTGCGACCTGGACTGTGACTGCGGGTGTGACGATCCGGACTGCGACTGCCGCGACGACGCGACCGGATGGGACGACCCGGACGGCGATTGAAGCGGCCCCGGACACGATGGAAGGGTCGGTTCCCACCACTTCCCCGAGCAGGTACCGACCCTTCCGCCGCCCAGTATCGCGCGTCACCGATCGGCGGCGCCGCAGGGACACCCGGCGTGTCCCGGGGTGTTCAGTACCTACTGAACTACTGAACGCTCCGCAGCCGTGAACACACCTTGCGTTGCAGCTGCGGATCCGTTTCGAGTTCGGCGAGCAGCGCCCGGACGATGTCGCTGTGCGGCACCCTGGCGACACCCAGCTGCTGGGCCAGGTCGACGCTCATGGCGGTGAGGGCGCGGTGGGTCTGCGGCGGCAGGTCGGTGGTGACCCGGACCGGCTTGACCCGCGGAACGGCCGCTGTACGGTTGTCCGGCGCCGTCCTGTCACCCTTCGCCGCTGCGGTTTCGACAGCTGGTTCACGGCGCTGCCGGAGGCGTTGGGCGCGGGCCGCCAGGTCGCTCTTGCTGCTCATCGGTGACCTCCCACGGTGAGGATTTCGTCGGCGGCCGCCCGGTACGGCCCCACGTCTGTGATCGGGGCGCCGAATGCCTGCGCGAACTGCTCCCTGCGCGGGATCACTGTGTCCAGCACCAGCTGGCCGGTGTCGGCGATGAGGGATCGGAACGTGCCGGTCGAGTTCGCCCGGGCCACCACGCGGTTCAGCAGGACGGCGACGGCAGCCGGCCGGGCCCGGACTGTGTTCGCGTCGTCGATCGCGGCCAGGATGTCGGGCAGCCGTTCGAACTCGACCATCGACGGGGCGAGGGTGATGACCGCGATGTCGGCGGCCCGCAGCGCCGATGAGACGATCCCGGCCGGGTCGTCGAGCGGCGGGGTGTCGATGACGACCATCGACGTGGTCGTCGGCACGATGCCGGGCAGCCGGGTGTGCAGCGTCTTCACCGGCAGCCCGATGGTCGGCACCGTCCATTCGGCGGTCTCGGACCAGCGCAACGCGGAGGCTTGCGGGTCCGCGTCGACCAGCAGCACCCGGTGGCCGGACGCGGCCCACGCGTGTGCCAGGTACGCGGCGGTGGTCGTCTTCGCGGAACCGCCCTTCAGGTTCGCGACAGTGACTGTGAGCGCCGGCATGGCGCACACGGTAGCTCCAGCAGCCCGAACCACTGAACCACTGAGGTACTGAACTACTGAACGGTCACTCGGTCGGGCGGAAGTCCTTCCACAACGTCAGGTGCGCGAACAGGGATGAGCCGACATAGATCGTCTGCTTCTTGAACTTCTTGTTGCTCGGGAAGAACACCAGCTTGAAACGCGGCTCGAGGTACTCGGTTGTCTGCAGGTCCAGGTCGGCGGCACACCCGAACTCGTCGTACCACGGCTCGCCGACCTCGCACAGGATGCTGTCGGAATCGTCGAACAGGTCGGCGACGTCGGTGCTCGGGTCGGAGTAGAAGTAGACCTTCCCCTTCTTCACCTTCTTGCACAGATCCTTGGAGTACCCGGAGCCGAACGCGCTGGAGTACATGCAGACCTTGCCCTTGGCCTTCTTGTTCAGGTGCACGGTCAGCTTGTTGCTGCTGCTCCACACGTCGATGTACCAGTGGTTCTTCGTCTTTGTCGGCCGCAGCAGCGTCCCGTCCTCCTTGATGACGGTCGGGAACGCGGACGTGACGTACATCTTCGGTGACTTCTTCGACGCGGCCGACGCGGTGCTGGCGGACGTCACGACGGACGTCAAGGTCAGGGACAGGGTGACTGCGACGGCGGCGAGAACTTTCAGCCACCTGCGGGATTTCGCCATCTCGGTAACTCCTCCAAGGGCTCCGGGCCGGTCCAGCTTTCACGCCAGGTGGTGGGTGTGCCGCTGGATGCCCTGCACTGGGAACGCTACCGGCGGTCGGTGACACTCGCAGGCGATCGGTCTGAACACGCCGTCCCGGGGCGGCCGCCGACCGACTCTAGCGAGCAGGAGCGGAGAGTGCTGCGGCCAGGGCCCGTTGCAGCGGATCCTGGCCGGCCGTCCGGAGACGATGAAGCACGCTGGGTGCGTGAACTCATCGTAGCGGAGAGCACCCGTGGCTGAGGGATGACCAGGACGGAACATTCCGGCCGGTCCCGGGGCTCGTTACTGAACTACTGACTTACTGAACTACTGACCTGCTGGTCGCTGCCCGACGGTCCGCATCACCTGCTCGACCCGGGCCGCGATCGCGTCCACCCTGGCGTCAAGCTCGTCGAGTGCGTCCTCCCACACGAACCCGGACACCGGCGCCACCACACCGCTGTCGGCTGCCGGCACGGCGGGCACGAACCCGTCGGCGGCCAGGTTCCGGCCGCGGCGCAGCACGTCAGCGATCGTGCGGGCCGACACCGGCGCCGTGTCGTCGATCCAGCCGTGCCGGTCGACCGCCGGGAACAGCTGGTGCGCCTGCCGCCACCGGTCTCCGATCTCGCTCGTGCAGCTGTGATCATCGTTGCCGGGGCTGGCCAGGAACCGTTGCGCCTCACCCCGGCCGCCGAACGCGACCATGCCGAGCACCGCCAGCCAGCCCGTGACAGCGCACGCGCCGCACAGCGACGGATCCGGGTCGGTGTAAAGAAGTGTCCCGTCAACGTGCCACAGGCCGTCCACGGGGCGCACAGCGGCTGCGGTGAGGGTTCTGAGGCCCGCCCGGGTGTGCCCGTGCCCCCACAGGGCCGCCAGGGCGGCGTCACGGCGTCCGTTCAGCCCTCCAGGCCACCCCCAGCGGCTGTACACGGCCAGCAGCGGCTGCACCGCGCCCCAGCGGACCAACCGGTCCACCGGAGGCGCCTCGACCGGCCAGCCGGCCGATTCGCACCCGTGCACGACAGCGCGGACCCGGCGGTGCCGCAGGGCGCGTCCGCACCGGACCTGGCCGACGAACGCGGCGATCGTCTCGACGGTGGTCGGCGCCGGCACACGGCCGGTCGCCTCACACCAGTCGAGCCACAGCTGCCAGTCGGCGTCCACGCCGCGATCGTAGGCCGCCGGGGCGACACGCCAGCGTCAGTGGGCAGCCACCCACTCGTCGGCCCGGAACACCGTCGACGGGTCCGGCGGCCACGGATCCTCGCAGCACCACAGCACCCGGACATGGTCCGCGTCGAGCGGCTCCACGTCGAGGACACGATGGAAGCTGTGCCAGTTGGCAGGCCGCACCTCACGGTCGGCAGCCTCGACGACCGGGATGACGGTATGCAGTACCGGGTCGGCCTGCGCCTCGCACGCCTGCCGGGTCGAGTCGAACACCGCGGCCGTCACTTCGGTGCCTGCCCGGCGTGCGCGGGGTACGGGATTTCCATGTCCTCGATCTCCCCCAGCTTCCGTTCCAGCGCCCGGCGGACGTCCGGCGGCGCGACCCGCTCACCGAACCCGACCAGGACGTACACGTTCGGCAGCGGACAGAACGACAGCCGCCACTTCGACACGGCGTAGCCGGCGAACACTCCGGCGAGCTTGCGGAAACCGACGATCACGGTCGGCTCCTCGATGGTGCCCGCGGGCAGCTTGTGCGCCCGCCACAGCACCGGGCCGTTGTTGTCCCACCACCGTTCGACCGCGCCCCACAGGGGCGCGATCAGCCACAGCGCGACTGCGACCGCGACCGCGGCGGCAGGCAGCGTGAGCAGGCCCATCCAGAACTCGACAGACATCGACAACCTCCAGCGAAGACAACCGGTCGAACCGATGATGTCC
>JAEYWK010000098.1 GCA_023431345.1 Pseudomonadota bacterium | reverse complement strand
GCCGCCACGGTGCCGTCGACGCTGACGTCCAGCCGCAGCGTGCCGCGCGCCCGGTCGCCGCTGGCCGCCAGCAGGTCGTTGGCGAGCGAGGCGTCGATGGCGCCGCGCAGTGCCCCCTCCAGCCGACCGCGCTCCGGCACCGAGAAGGCCAGCGTGTCCGGGTCCATCGCCAGCGGCGCCGCGGCGGTCAGGGTCACCCGGCCGGCGTTGTTGCTGGTGGCGACGTCGCCGTCCACCGACAGGCGGGCCTCCCTCCAGCGCGCGTTGACGGTGGCGTTCAGGCCCGGCACGCCGGCCTGGGTGGTCTGCTGCGCCTTCAGGTTGGCGACTCGCACCGTGGCGTCGGCCTGCGGACGGCGGACGGTGCCGCCGAGCGTCGCCTGGGCGTTCAGCGTGCCGTCCAGCCGAAGGGTCGGGTTCGCCAGCCGGGCCAGCGCCATCGGCACGCGGTCCAGCCGCAGCTCGCCCGACAGCCGCTCCCCATTCAGGCCGAGGTCGGCGGCGAGCTGAGCGTTGCCGCTGACCAGCCGCAGGCCGGACACCTCGTAGCGCCGCTCGCCCAGGGCGATGGCGGCGGGCTGGGTCAGCCGGAAGGATTCGCCGCTGTAGCGGCCCTGGAGCCGGTCGAGCCGGATGCGGTTCAGCGCGCCGCTTTGGGTAAACTCCCCGGCCAGGTCGAGCCCCAGCGGGTCCTGCCCCACCCCCGCGGCCTCGGCTCGGAAGGCCGCCTTGGCGAGCGAGCCGTCCACGCTGGCGGTCACCCGCGACAGGTCGTTGCCGGCGGCGGCCCCGTCCTGAAGCTCCACGCGCGCTTTGCCGCTGGCGTTGCCCAGCGCATCGGCGACGTCGGCGTTTGCGGTCAGGCGGCGCGCGGCGAACAGCGGTCCGCCCTCGCCCTCGACGCGCAGATTGGTGGCGTTGGCGGTCAGGTTGGCCGCCTGCTTGCCGTTTGGCGCGTCGAGCGCGACGGTGAAGCCCGCCGCCCCGGTGAGCGGCACGCCGGCCAGTTCCGACAGCGCCTGGAGCTGCGGCAGGTTGCCGTCGAGCTTGCCGGTCGCGGTCATGGCGTCGAGCGCCACGCGCACCGCCCCGGTGATCCGGTTCGGCCCGTTCGCAACGGCAAGGTCGCTGATGCGCAGCGCCTGCCCTTCCAGCGCATAGGCGGCGTCCGCCGTCAGACCGGCGCCGGCCAGTTCGGTGCGGGCCGACACGCGACCCTGCGGCGCGCCCGGCAGATTCTGTGCGGTGGCGTTCAGCCGCGTGTCGCCGAAGCGGCGCCCCTGCACGGCGAGGTTCCGCGCGTGCAGCGCCGCCTCCGCGACCAGCGCGTCCAACGGGCCTTTCGCCGTGGCGTCGAGCGTCAGGCCGCCGGCCATCTCGGTCCCGGCGGCGGTGCCCACCGGGGCGAGGTCGGCGATCTCCAAGCGGGTCTTCGCGTCCACGGCCCCGTCCACCAGGGCCGCATCCCCCGTCAGCCGCCCGTTGCGGCCATCCACCGTCAGGTCGGTGAGGCGCATGGCGCCGCCCGGCTCCATAATCGCCTGCGCGCCCAGGCTGACGTCGCGGCCGAGCACGCCGTCGGCGGGCGTTCCGGTCTGCAGACCGCGCAGCGCGCCGCTGAGACCGGCCGTCAGCGTGCCGTCCTCCTGCCGGCGCACCGGCCCGGCCAGGGCCAGCGACCCGGCCAGCGGTTGCCCGGCGAGGGCGGAGAGGCGCGACAGATCATCGGCGTTCAGCGACACCGTCACGTCGGCGGTCTGGCCCCAGCCGGTCACGCTGCCCTGCGCCCCGGCGCTGGCCGCCGCGGTGGTCAGGGTCACCCCCTCGATCCCCACCGCTCCGGTGTCGGCGTTGATCCGCGCCCGCCCGTCCAGCCGCACCTCCGGCCCGGCGACCGAGGCCAGGGCGGGGTCATCGGCGGCGAGGTCGTGGATCAGCCCCTCCACCACAACGGTCAGCGCGTCCAGCGTGCCCTGGGCGGTGCCCGACACGGTGCCCTCCCGCCAGGCGATACCGGGGGCGAAGCCGTGCAGGGTGGAGTCCGGCCCGGCCTGAACCTCGTAGCGCAGGTCGAGGCTGCGGCGGTCGGCGCCGACGCGTCCGGAAAGATTGGCCGTGGCGGCGGCGGTCTCGACGGCCACCGGCTGCAGGGTCAGGGCACCGTCCGGAGCGACCACCACCGTGCCCTTGAGCGCCGGCTGCGGCCCGGCCAGCGGCGCGATGTCGGGGCCGAGAAGGGACGCCACGTCGCCGGTCGCCGCGATGGAGACGGCGTGCCCTTCCGGCACCGCCTTGATCGTCGCGTCGGCGGCCAGCCGGGCGGCGTTCTCCGCCGCCGCGGTGAAGGTGCCCTTCCAGTCGTCCAGCGAGCCCTGCCCGTCCAGCGACGCGTTGACCGGGGGGGCGCCGGGGATGTTCAGCGCGGTGGCGATCAGCCCGCCCGCCGGTTCCGACGCCTTCAGATTCAGGTCGAGCCGCTTGTCGTCGGGGTTGAAGGCGACGTCCAGCGCCACCGTGCCCGGCTGTTCGCCCAGCCGGTCCACGTTCAGGTGCGCCTCCAGCGACGATCCGCCCGACGCGAGGTCGAGCGACCCGTCGATCTTCAGCCGCGCCTCCTGCCCGATCAGCGGCT
Organism: Pseudomonadota bacterium; assembly: GCA_023431345.1. Taxonomy (GTDB): domain Bacteria; phylum Myxococcota_A; class Polyangia; order Polyangiales; family Polyangiaceae; genus PMG-095. Next base: position 1,397 of record JAEYWK010000098.1, on the reverse strand, counting down.
CCGCCAGGACCAGCTCGGCGATGGCCAGCTTGTCCACGGCGACGCCCACCGGCAGACTGGGCAGCAGGGAGGTCGGTCCCTGGTCGGGCGGCGGCTCCGCCCCCTCGGCGGGCAACGGCGCGCGCTCCACGACGACGCGCTGCGCCTCGATGGCGTCGGCCTTGGCCCGCCCGGTCAGCAACGCGGTCGGGGCGAGGTTGACGCGCAGATCCTCCAGCCGCAGCCACACGCCCTCGCGGTCGGCGACGGTGACGTCCGAGATCGTGAAGTTGACGGGCACCGCGCCGCCGATGGTGCCGATCCTGACCTGAAGGTCCGGACCGTTGACCGCCTTCTCGATGGTCTGGGCGATCCAGCGCCGGACGGCGTTGGCCGGACCCCAGCCGCCCCCGTCGGTGTCGGCCGCGCGGGCGGCCTCCGTCAGGACCGCCCCGCTGAGGACAGTGATGGCCAGAAGAAGGACGATCAGACGACGCAAAACCGACACCACGCACCCCGTTGCGGCATTCCCCGAATGGTATAACGGGAAAGAGCATGGGCGATCCCGATCCAAGTGGCAAAAATGCGACCCGACCCGGCATCACCGGTTGAAAGGACAAATCAGAAGGCCTGACCCAGACTGAGATAGAGCTGCCACTTCGCGTCGCCGGAGTCGGCGTTCAGCGGGAAGGCGACATCGGCCCGCAGCGGCCCGAAATCGGTGTAGTAGCGGGCGCCGATGCCTGCACCGACCTTCAATGGTTCCTTGAAGTCCGGGAAGGCGCTGTCGAAGACGGTGCCGGCGTCGACGAAGGGCACGATTCCGACGGTCTCGGTCACCTTGACCCGCAACTCCAGCCCGGCTTCGAACAGCGAGCGCCCACCGGTCGGGTCGCCGTAGATGTCGCGCGGTCCGGCCTTTTGGAAGCCGTAGCCGCGCACCGACCCGCCGCCGCCCGCATAGAAGCGGTGGTCCGGCGGAACCTGGTCCAGCGAGGCTCCCACCGTGCTGCCGACTCCGATGCGCGCCGCCGCGACGTAGCGCCCGTCGTCGGACAGATCGCGGTAGGCCGACGCGTTGATCTGGAAGCTGGTGAAGATCGAGTCCGTATCCCCGGCGTAGGGGAACCAGGGGGTGGCGAGCAGCGAGGCGCGGTAGCCCCTGGACGGATTCAACAGATTGTCCGAGCCGTCCCAGGCGACGCCCAGAGGCACGCCGATGAAGCCGGTCTGATACTCCCGCAGGTTGGAACGCACCCGCCCGCGCTCCCCCGACACCCCGTAGGAGACTTTGAGCTGGTCGGTCACCTGCCGCTCCAGCGAGGCCGAGCCGATGGTGGCGACGCGGTCGTAGGCCGGCGGCTGCTCCGACGCGACCTGGAAATCCAGGATCAGCGACTGGCGCGGCGCCAGGAAAT
>JAEYWK010000076.1 GCA_023431345.1 Pseudomonadota bacterium | reverse complement strand
GGCGCCACTTCGCGGCAGGGGCCAGGACGCCGAAGTAGCGAACTGTGTGGAACCGGGGCGCTGGCACGAGTGCGACGAGGCGGCAGAGCAGCGAGAGCGAGTCGAGGTCGACAGCGACCGTGCCGTCTCTCGATGCACGTTGAAGGCGGTCTGGAAGCGGCGGATGGCTCCGTCGTTCTCGACATCGCTGATGCGCCCGGGGTCGCACTTGAACGGCGGGTCCAGCTCCGGAAAGGCGCGCGACACCCAGCTCAAGATCTGGTTGACGTCCGACATGCGGTGCCGAGCCGCGCAGCGCTTCTTGAACAGCTCGCGCGAGTCGTCGCCGCCCTTCAGCAGCGCGAGCGCCACCTCGGCTCGCTCTTCGCTCAGCTGCTGGTTGAAATCAGGGTCGGCGACCGAGTCGGTGTGACCCGCGACGAGCACTCGATGCCCGGCGTTCTCTTGGTTGAAGCGCAGAGCCACGCCGATCAGGCTGGCGGCCGTGAAGGCCGCGTGCTGTCCCTTGTCGTCCGGAGCCTCGCCCTCGGGCAACACGACCGCGCTGTTCGTTCGAAAGTGCGCGTCCGTCAGCTCCACGAAGGTGATTGCGGGACCATCTAGATCGCCGGCCTTCAGCTCCACCACCTCGGCGACGCGCTTGCGCCAAAGCGGGTACTCCTGGCTGCCCGCTCCGGAGTTCTGCGACGCAGGTAGAGGCGTCACGCCGAACTCCGGATCGAAGAAGAACAGGTCCACGCGGCGATCCACGCGGTCCCGCTTCGCGTCCTCGGGCGCGGAGTCGAGCTCCTTACCGTCCTCGTCCAAGGGAAAGTTCTCGCCGCAACCGTGCGCTACGGCATCAATCTCACCCAGCTCCGAGAGCGACGCGCCGTCGAGCGCCATGTACTCGCCGATCAGCGCGCGCCGGGTCTCGTCGCCAGCGGTACCATCCACCTTCAGGCTGCGGGTGCGCTGAAAGAAGCGGATCTCGTCTTCATCCTTCGGCTTTGTCGGGTAGTCGGGCAGCGCGGTGATCATCAGATGATCTTCGACCTTGCCCCACTTTTTGGCATCGGAGCCCTTGTAAAACTTCAGCCAGGCCTCGACGTCGTCCTTGAGGTAGGCGATGGTCGCCTCGGCGCGCTGCAGCGAAAGCTCGTCATTGAAAGCCGCGTTGCCGCGCGTATCCGCATGACCTACGACCAGCAACTTACACGGCGCGTTCTCGGCGTAGAGCGCTCTCAACTTGCGCACGCTCGGCAGCGCAGTCGGTAGCAAGAAGGTCTTGTTGGTGTTGAAGAACAGCCGCAACTTCGCCAAGATCGAACGCGGCACCCCGCCCACGAGGCGCACTTGCGGGCGAGCAGCGGCTGAATCGAGCACCACCAGCGGCAAGTCGTGGATGTCCACGGTGGCATCCGGGTCGCCCAGGAAGAAGTCTAAGGCCAAGGACAGCGAGTAGTTGCCCGGCTGCACGTCGCGCTGCTGCAAGCGGCCGCGCTCGTCCGTCGTGCCTTCGAAGCTCTGCGGACCGCTGATTTGAAACGTGCGCTTTGCGTGGCGCACACGGCCCGTCTTGTCGAACAGCTCCACGAACAGTTGGCCAAGTTTGGGTTCCCGCGCAGCGGCTGCCGCAGCGGCGTCGCCTGTGCTGGCACCATCGACTAGCGATTGGGAGTTTGCTGCGGCGCGTGCAGCCAGCTCGTCCTCAGCCTGCTCGTCACCCTGCGCCGCACCGCCTACGGGGATGATCTGACGCTCGGCGGAGCCCTTGGTGCGGAAATCCCGCTCGTCGAACGCCGGAAAGCTGATCTTGGCCGTACCGTTCTGCGTGAAGCCCGCCACGCGCGCGAAGCCATCCGGATCGGTGAAGCCGCGGTGCACCGTGCCATCTGGCAACTCGATGACGAAGCGCTGGCCAGGTAACGGCGCGCCCGTTTGATCGACCAACCTCCCGGCAATGAAGCTCGTCTCCGGAGCCAGCGCCTGCCGCACTCGATCCAATGACGGCAGCTCGATGTCCAACGGCTCCCGCTCGTGCAGCGCCGCAGCAAACGGCTCGAAGCGGACGCGGGCGCGGTTGGCATCGAGCTCCGTCTCCAGCGCGCGAAGCAGGGCGTCTGGCAGAGCTTCGTCGGCGCGAACGCCCCGCTCGCCGAAGCTCGCTGCGAAGTTGCCGACCGCCGCGCCGAACTCCGCGAGCGCCTGCTGAGCGACGCCGTTGCCCCGCTCCAACTCGAAGCGAAGAAACGACCGGGCTAACCGGTCGCCCTCCGGATCGCCGGGCGCCACGCCGAACGAGCCATCGGCCAGCTCGAGGTGTACCCACCCGAAAGCGGTCCCGATTCTCCACCGACGCCCTTGCTCCACGACGACGCAGCATACCGCAAGGTCGGAGCTAGGGTTAGCCGAACCAAGGCGAGCTGATGCCCGCATCCACTGGCTGCCGCATCACTGCCGCCCTCGCCAGCGTCAGGCTGTCAACAGAGATCGCTTGGGGATTGCGAGCTGAACGCGCGGCCGAGGCGAGAAACAGGGGCCCGAGATCCGCACGCGGCGCGGAAGCCTTGTCGTAGTGCTCGCCAGGAACTAGCCTTGGCGAGTGGCCGGGCGGTCGTGGCGGACGCTAGGTTGGCTCGGTGGGCTGACCCGCGTAGCGTTTCGTGAAAGGGAAGCATGTTTCTGACGAGATCGGCGCTGTTCGCGAGCCCACTGGGGCAGCGCGTCGCGTTCTATTCGATGACGGGTCGCGAGACGCTGAGCCAGCCCTTCACCTACGAGGTCGACCTGCTCAGCGCGGAAGACACGCTCGATTTGTCCGAGCTGCTCGGTCAAGCGTCCACCGTGGTGCTGGAACGCACGGACGGGTCGCTTCGCCAGTTCACGGGCTTCGTCACCAGTTCTCCCTGGTCGGTGAGGTCGGCAACTTCGCTCGCTATCGGGCCACGTTGCGGCCGTGGCTGTGGTTCCTCGGGCAGACGCGCAACAGTCGCATCTTCCAAGAAATGACCGTGCCCGAGATCGTGATGGAGCTGTTCCGGTTCAACGGCTTCAGCGACTTCAGCGACACCTTGAGCGTCGAATACCGGAAGTGGGACTACCTGGTTCAGTACCGTGAGTCGGACCTGAACTTCGTGCAGCGTTTGCTCGAGCAAGAAGGCATCTATTTTTACTTCAAGCACGAAGACAACAAGCACACCCTGGTGCTGGCCGACGCGGGCAGCCCGCACGAAGACACTCCCGGCTACGAGGACGTTCCCTACTTCCCTCCCTCCAAGCTCGAGCGGCGGCAAGAGGAGCACATCGACTCGTGGTCTGCGACGCGTCAGATCCGCCAGGGGTTGGTCTCGGTCATCGATTTCAATTTCGAGAAGCCCTCGGCGTTCTTGGGGGCACAGTCGTCCGCAGCGCTCGGCCACGCGCACGGCGAGTACGACATGTACGACTATCCGGGCGGCTTCAAAGACACCGCGGAGGCCGAAGCTCAGGCCAAGGTTCGGCTGGAAGAGCACCAGGTGGACTTCGAGACCATGCACGGTGCGGGGCCGCTGCGCGGTCTGCAAGCCGGCAGCCGCTTCGCATTGAGCCGCTTCCCGCGAGACGACCAGAATCGCGAGTACTTCATCGTCAGCGCCGGCTACGACATCCGGGTCGCTGAGTTCGAGTCGAACCAGGTCAAGGAGGACGCGGAGCCGCTCTTCCGCTTCCACCTGCAGGCCATCGACGGCAAACGTCCGTACCGCGCCCCGCGCGTCACCCGCAAGCCACGGGTGGAAGGACCGCAGACGGCGATCGTCGTCGGCGATCCGAGCCAGGAGATCTGGACCGACCAGTACGGCCGGGTGAAAGTTCAGTTCCATTGGGATCGCGAGGGTCAGCGCGATCAGAACAGCTCGTGCTGGGTCCGCGTGTCACAAGCTTGGGCGGGTCAGAACTGGGGCAGTATCCACATCCCACGCATCGGCCAAGAGGTGATCGTGGACTTCCTGGAGGGCGACCCGGATCGGCCGATCATCACGGGCCGCGTCTACAACGCCGACAACATGCCGCCGTATGGTTTGCCGGACAACCAAACGCAGTCCGGCATCAAGAGTCGCAGCAGCAAGGGCGGCGGCGCCGACAACTTCAACGAGATCCGCTTCGAGGACAAAAAGGGCGAAGAAGAGCTGCACATCCAGGCGGAGAAGGACATGTCGACGCTGGTGAAGCACAACCGCACCACCACCATCCAGCGTAACGACACCCTGAACATCACGGGCGATCAGATCATCCACATCCACGGCAACTTGTCGATGACGGTCGACGGCGTCACGGACAAGGACAACCCGGACAAGGGGAAGCCGATCAAGAGCTCGATGGGCATCACCGGCTCGCACGACATGAACGCCTCCGACGAGATCACGATCAAGGCGCCCAACAAGATCATGCTCACGTGCGGCGACAGCATCATCACCATGGTGCCTGGCAAGATCACGTTCACGACCGCCGGCAGCACGATCGCGATCGACGCCAACATCTTTGCGCAGTCCAGCGGCCAATCCAACCTGATGCTCGACGCGAATGCGTTCGTGAAGTCGAGCGGCGGCGCCAGCATGCTGCTCGATGCGAACGCCTGCACACAATCCAGCGGTGGCAGCCAGCTCTTGCTCGATGGCGACGCGAACCTCTCCAGCAGCGGCGCCGTCGGCCTCAAGGGCTCCAAGGTCACCGGCAAGGGTGACACGGAGGCCGGCCTCGACGGCGGCGGCTCGGTCGTCACGCTCACGCCCGCCAGCGCCGATCTCTCGGGCGCCCAAGTCAATGTCAGCGGCAAGGGCGTGGTTTCGATTGGCGGCCCCATGGTCAAGATCGGTTGAGCCGCGCTGGAGCGAAAGCCATGCAAAACAGGACCCCCGACGGGAAGACGTTTCAGGAAGTCATCGAGGCCGCGCTCGAAGGTCGCGTCGCCGAGGCCGCCAGCGAGGGCGTGGAAGCCGCCGGCTGCATCGTGGGAGAAGTGCTGGACACGCACCACCCTCACTTACCCGGCCGCGTCTTCGTGCGCTTTCTGAACGCCGAGCAGAAAGCCGTCGAGCTATGGGTCCAGGCCGAGCGCCACCTGCGCCTCCGTAAGGGCGATCGCGTGATCCTGATGATGCCCACCGGCTGGAAGCAATGGGTCGTCACCGGCGCGCTCGGCCGCGAGCTGCAGAAGCCGGAAGAAACGCCCGCAGAAAAGGTACCGGAGCTCCAGCTCGAGCCGGGCCAAGCCGTGCGCATCCTCAGCCACGACGGCACAGCGCTGATCACGGTGCGCCAGGGCGTGGACGGTCCGGAGCTGCAGCTCGGGACCGGCAACGTGGAGCTGCGCGCCGCTCGCACCTTGCGCATCGCGGCGGACACCATCGAGCTGCACGCCGAGCATGGCGGGGTGGATCTTCGCACCGAGGGGGACGCGGTGCTCCGGGCACGTACGATTCGCCTGAACTAGGCACGGAAGAGACCAGGGTTAGGAGCAGGAATGCAGCGCGCGGCCGATGCCCTGGTGGGCACGCTACGGGAGTTCATCAACCAGCCGGACTATCCGACGCTAGTCCTGGGCGGGACGGATCCAGCCATCGCGCTGCCCAACCGCACGCTCTACAGCTTCGCTCAAGAAGACGAGGATCACTACTACCTCATCTTCACGAATCCTTGCGCCAGCGCCCCCGCGTACATGGACGCGATCGCAGAGTCTCTGGTCACGCAGCGCGAGGCCCTGAACGCGGAGCTGGTAGCCCGGCAGCTCGAGCCGCTGCCGCCCTTCCCACTCGAGGTGGAAGATAGCCGCGTTCCGCCCGCCAAGCGCCTGCAGGCAGCGGTGCAATGGTGCGGCCAGCACATGATCGGGCCTGACGACATCGTCTGGGGTCTGATGCCGAGCGAGCTGGGCGACATCCAAGGTTACAAGGCCATGATCACGCCGCTCCTTGCGCCGCAGCAGGTGGAACCGTGGATGGATCGCCACCGCTTCATCGTGCGCGATCGCATGCCGCAGCCCGCGATCATTCCGGAGCTGTACCAGGCCAAGAACGACCGCGTGCTCGTCATGGAGCTGGACTTCAGCAACGAGGCGGTCGAGCGCGATCTGCACGCCACCGCCCTCGACAAAACGCTCCCCCACGACGACCGTGTGATGGCCTTCTTCCAACTGGGCGCCATCGACTTCGCCTTCAAGGGGTCGGGATCACGCTCGGAGCTGAGGCTGGCGCCGCGATCGTAGCCGCGGCGTGAATTTGTAGAGGGGTCCCTCCGTCGGAGGAGTTGCAACACAACCAACGCCGGAGAAGCCCCATGAACAGAG
>JAEYWK010000273.1 GCA_023431345.1 Pseudomonadota bacterium | reverse complement strand
TCCCTAAAACGGCCCGTTCGTCTAAGGGCTAGGACACCACCCTTTCACGGTGGTGATACGGGTTCGAATCCCGTACGGGCTACTAAGAGGTTTCAGTTTTTTGCTGGAACCTTTTTTATATCGAATCTTTTTAAGGTTTGTTAGACGTTTGTCTAGGTCCACCATACCCCCGAAAAAAGTTTTTGAGCGTCTAATCGAGAATTCTCTCCGATTTATCTAAGTCCCGTATAACGGAACTCTGTTGCGATTGTGTCAATTCGAAATCCTGTTTCTACTGGGTTCCGTTATTTCACTCTCCCCGGCAATAGTTTTCTCTGATCTATCGGAAGCCTGGATAACGGTAATGGTCGAATATGAACAGGGCCATGTCTTCCTGAAGTATCCGCAGGAATAAAACTCTCAACAATAATAAAAGAATACTCATTCGTTTTCATTATGCAAGCTCTAATTCTAATGGACTAAAAACTTTATACACAAACTTACCAGCAGCAGTATCATAAAACCTGACCAAACAGTGAAATGAATTGGCGTATGTACCGGGATAATACCAATTCTCCAATTTGCTATTAATATTAAAGATATGGCCGTAAAAAGTGTCGCCGGATGCAGTTGGATAAAATCCTATTTTCTTATCATCACTAATGATAATCTTTTCTGCTAAAAATCTATATTGTTCACTCGTCAGGTTATCATTGATTTGGTTAAATAACCCGAACGCTATTGGATGAATAAATCCAACCAGGGCCATAACCGGGCCTCCGGCAGTATGTTTCACATTGCCCCTTGCAATAAATATATTGTTTGAATGAGATACTTCTAACAAATTGCTCATGGGTCATCCTTTTATTTATATAATCATTATTCTTTGAAACATGTTTTATACATTTCTATTAGCTTAGGCATTGTCCCGTGTGTATTTGTTGGAGATGTTGAATATGGGATAAGTACTTTTATAGACCTTCCTTCAAAATCAAATTTAGTCTTCCAAATCCGGTCTATTCCCTTTTCGATTGCTCCAAGTATAAGACCTTGCTGTATAAAATACGTTTCCAAAAGGCCCAATGCACCTAAAACTTTTGTTCTGCTTGTAAGTACAAGTGTATTTATGGAACTTACTTCCCTTAGAATTTTAAAGACATCGGTTAAAATAATTGGGTATAAATTTTCATCAAGTGAAGAATCATTTCTTCTCCAACACTTTCTCACCATATCTGTTATTCCAATCTTATTCTTACTAAAAAAATCCTTTCTTTCTCTTACAGCTTCCTCTCCTTTGAAATTCTTGAAATCAGGCTTAAATACTTCAGTTATGACTTCCCAAAATCTATTTTGCTCTCCGGCATAGTAAAACTTAAAAGTATTTCGATAATTAACCTGGCGTGTTGGAAAAGTTCCTATAATTAGTTTTGTCGAGCCAGGCTCAATATGTGGTTCAAGGGGATGTTCACAAACCTCCCAGCTATCCGGTATCCATTTTGTATTGGCCATCAAGACAAATTAATTACTGATATATACTTGCTGCAATCATTTCATATTGAATATTGCTGCTTCTAAGTTCCTTTTCTGCAAAATCTTTTTTTGCCTGAACCACTGCATCTTCAATTAATCCATCAGCCTTTACCTCATATACTTTGTAGAATCCTTGTTTGAATTTTACGAGGAAATCGGGATAATAACTTCTTACAGTATGTGTTTCGGGGTCGAGGTAATGGAATACAAATTTTGATTGGCCGTGAGTGAGCATTCCGGTGAAGTAGATTTCTTCTACATCTTCCTTATTAAGCAAATAGGTCAGGAAGAATTTACGTTCCGGGCTGGAATCAAAACAATAAGTATCCAGGTGGAAGCTCTTACCTTTCCTATCCGATACAGCTTTATCTTTCAATGAAACTACGAGGTCTGGTTTTGCTTTTACTCTGAAATAACCTTCTTGGGCTTCTTCAACAAGATTTACGGTCACATCCACTGTATGCTCGAATTCTTTTATTGTCCAGAGTTCCTTGAATAAGCGAGGGATTATCCAATCATAGAGGATTTCATTGAACTCATTTACTTTTTGGACAATCTCTTTTAAGCCTTGCACACTATTTTCCAATAGCTCTTCGATTCTCAAGGGATTTACACTGCCTGATTTTTTATTATCATGGAAACCGAGATAGCGGCTAATTTCTGCAACAAGTGTGAGTGTACTGAAAGACCGTTTTTCCCTCATTACTGTTAAGTCTTCTGTTGACCGAAGTCTATTGATGTTTTCAAGATTTGATTTCTCTACAGTCAGCTTGTATCTATCAAAATCAATTTTTTCTAATTCGAAGTCAATGCCATCACCTGGAATCTTTGAAATCATTTCATATCGCTTCTCAGGTCTTCTTAATACAATGGTACGGGGAGGCGGGACGATTTTTATTTCATAGTACTTACTTTCATCCTTACCTGCTGAATTCAATTCATCAACAGTCATATTGAAATTTTCCTGCAATTCACTTTCGAGAATTTCTTTATTTTCTTTTGACAGGTAAACATATCCCTGCTCCTGAACTTCGGTAATTGAACGTAAGCAACGCATTGTTGCTTGGAGTACAAATATTCTTGAATCAGGTTGACGATGTAAGGCAACACCAAAGAGAGAACGGCAATTCCAACCCTCCTTCCCTTTGTTTACTAATAAGATGAACTGCTTTTTAGAACCTGGGGTATCTAATCCATTAAATTCTCTTATAT
>JAEYWK010000145.1 GCA_023431345.1 Pseudomonadota bacterium | reverse complement strand
CTGCGTCAGGCTTTCGCCCATTGCGCAAGATTCCCCACTGCTGCCTCCCGTAGGAGTCTGGACCGTGTCTCAGTTCCAGTGTGGCTGTTCATCCTCTCAGACCAGCTACCCGTCTTAGCCTTGGTAGGCCATTACCCTACCAACTAGCTGATGGGCCGCAGACTCATCCTCAAGCGCAAGCTTACATGTAGAGGCCTGCTTTGGCCGCAGCTTCAGGGAAGCCGTGGTCTTATGCTGTATTAGCTCTCCTTTCGGAGAGTTATCCACCACTCGGGGGAAGATTATCTACGTGTTACTCACCCGTGCGCCACTGTACCGGGGCCGAAGCCCTTTCTCGTGCGACTTGCATGTGTTAGGCGCGCCGCTAACGTTCGTTCTGAGCCAGAATCAAACTCTCCAGTTTGAATTCTTCGGCGAGCGTCAGTCTCTTTCGAAACCGACAGCTGCCATAATGCTCGCTATCGTTTCTTTCGCCCAGTCAGCGTCTCCGTGAAGAGAGCACTGCTGGTGCGGGGACCACGCGATTTCTCGCGGGGTATTAGGACTCAGTTTTCAAGGACCGAGGGGAGCGGGGCTCCCTTGCGGCGGGACGCGGTATCTAGTTCCGGTTCTCTGTGTTGTCCAGAGTTTTTTTTCGGAACCTTTCGATTTTCTTTTCGTTCGGTATTCCGATTGAAAAGAGAATCGCCGACCTGCTCGTTCGGGGTCCGGAGTTTCCTCCGGGGTCCGTCCGAGCTGGACCGGGATGCCTTGCGGCCTGCCGTCGACTGCCGCCGTGGGAGGCGTCGTCGAGGGAGGGGCTATATGGTCGATCGCCTTCGACCAGGCAAGTTCTTTCGATCGCTTTCGATCGATTTTTCAATCTTATCCACAAGTTGTGGATAACTTTGGGGTGCTCCCTCCTTATAGTGCGCCGCTCCGAACGGGTGGCCGTCGCCACTTTCGGACCTACGACCAACGCCGAGCGACACTTCAGGGCCGCCCCTCAGCGCGCGCACTTTCCCGATCCGCCCCCCGCGTCCCACCCGTTCCCCGACCTCCAACCTGCAAAACGGCCGTCCCAACCCCCTCCTACCCCCCGATTTTCGCCGTCGCAACGGCCAGCGAGCGACCGGCGGGGACCGAACGCCTCCGAGCTCGCCCCCCAGACGCCCCCCAAAGCGCGGAGAAGCGAGGGCGCCGGGGCCCGCCGCGACAAGGAGCGAGCGACGACCTGCTGGGTCGCCCCCACTGGTTCCTTTCGCGGCGCCGCACCCGAGGAGCCGGGAAAGCGACTGGGTCAGGGAGCCCACCAGCCCCACGGCGCTCACTTCAGGACGCGGCGCGCCCCGATCCGCGAGCAAAACGACTGCTCTGGCAGGCCGCCGGCCCCCGACGGGCGAAGCGACGACAGCGTGGGGCGGCCACTGAGCTCACTTCAGGGGCGGCGCGGCCGCCTGAAGCGCCGCTAGACCGCCCCCCGCCGCTCAACCGAGCGCGCCCGGATTGTCGATGAACCAGACGCCCAAGGGCTCGCGAACCAAGAAGACTTCGGCGCCGGAGGCCAGGCGGGCCAGGTAGCCGAGCTCGCTTCGAGACAGATCTCGAGCCTGGTAGCGCCCCAAAATGGTGATCGGGCTCCACTCCTCGCCCACCCAAATCGCGTCCGGACGATGATGGAGCCGTGAAATGGGCGGGGTCCGCACCTTCACGCGCGCCCACTCGGCTTGGCCTCGCCGGAGCTGGAGGGAGAGACCCGCCTCACGGCAGAGCTCGCGCACCGCTTGGCTCATGGCCCGGCGCGAGACGGTGAAGGCGTGTCGGGGCAGCCGCAGCGCGATCGCATAGCCGTCCGGCAGCGATTCAATCAGGTAGGAGCGCCGCCGCGCGCGCACGGCCAGGCTCGCGACCTGATGAAAACCGGGCAGGCGCGACTCGTGAACGACGCTCAGCACGATGCGCCACTCGGCCGCGACCACTTTGATCTCGTAAGGGTCGAGCAGCCCCGCGTAGTCGACCGTCTCGCCCTCCGCGTCGACGAGCGCCGCCGCGAGCGCGCCGCAGTCGTCACACAAGCGCGCGAGGATTGCGCTGAACGGCGAGTCGCTCTGGTCGCGGGCTGCACCTCGGCGCGCCCGCTTCATTGCGATTTTTGCAAGCGCGAGGTCAGCTCGTCGACGGCTCGATCGACCTGGATCACGTTGCTCTTGCGCAGCCCGTCCAGCAGCTCCTTGCGAGCGCGCGCGACGCGGCGCAGCGACACCTCGGGCGCGAGCGCGGCGGCGCGCTCCGCTTCCGGGATCCCGGCCGCTGGCTGGCGTGCTTCCAGTCGGATCACGTGAAATCCGAAGGGGGTTTTGACGATCGGGCTCTGCTGACCTTCGGTCTCGAGCGCGTTGGCCGCTTCCGCGAAGGTGCGATCGAAGCCGGACGGCCTCGCCACGAAGGTGCTGTCGCGCGCTTGAAACGAGCGGCCATCGGCGGTGATGAACGGCAGCTCTTCCGCGATGACCTCGAAGCCGTCGGTCGGGACGGCCTTGGCCTGCGTGATGAACTCTGCGGCGCTGAGCGCGCTGTGCACGGCTTCCGCCAGCTTTTCCGCCAGCGCGCGCGCCGCTGGCTCACGCGCGCTGTCTTTGTTCAGCACCACGGCGTGCACCGTGCGCGCGGCCGCGGGGCGATCGAGGTCGACCCAGCGCTCACGCAGCAGCTCGTCGAGCTCGGCTTGCGTCGGTGGCGCGCTTACCGCTGCCTCGGCGGCCAGAGCTTCGAGCAGGCGTCGAGCCTGCGCGGCTCGCTCGATCGTCGTCAGCGTCGCGGGGGAAAGCGCGTCGCGAGCCCCCTCGGCCAGCAAGGCGTCGGACAGGGCGTGCTCGAGCGCCCGAGCCGGCGCCACGCCTTGACGCTGGGCGACGCGCGCCACCGTTTCCGCCGCGATCAGCTGGCGACCGGCGCTCGCCACGACTCCCGCCGTGAGCTCACGAGCATCGGGCGGGCGCGCTTCCGGCTCGTTCGCGCCATCGCTGCAAGCCGACGCCACCGCCAGCAGCGTAAACCCGACGAGGCGGGAGCGTTGCTTCATGCATCGCCTGCCTTCGGTCGCAGCAGCTCCGTGGCGGCCTTGAGGCACATGCCGCCCACGGCCAGCAGGTACAGCGCGACCAAGTCCTCGCGATCGCCGAGCGCTTGAACGCCGCGTGCGAAAGCCAGGGCGCCCGCGATCACCAGCAAGCAGGAGACGATGTCGAGCAGGCGCGCCACCGGGACGCAGCGTACCTCGCCTACCGCAGGGCCAGCCAGATCAACCCGAGCCCGAGCGCCAGCGTGAGCATTCCCAAGGGCCAGACCACCCGCGTCGCCCGCGCACGCCACGAGCGTGCGACGCGGGGACGGCCGACCTGCAGCGCGACCTCGGTCGCGGCGCCGATCACGAGCAGGCCCGCGCCGACCGCCACCGCGTGGGCGAGCAAGGACGCCCCCGGCCGCTCAACCGCGAACGCGACCGCCATCGGTAAGAGCGCGATCGCGATCCCCCCACCCAAGACGAACGCCCCCGCCCGCGGGGCCTGGTAGCGCGGCTGAAGCGGCAGACCGGGCACCAAGTTGTCGAGCCCTTCGGCGTCGGGCTCGCGCGGGCTCGCCCCCCACGCCAGAGCGTGCAGCAGGAACCCGACGGCCCCGAGCGCGCCGCGGACGGGATCGAGCTGGTCGGCCCTGAGCCGCGCGCCGAGCAGCACCCACGCTGCCAAGCACGCGAGCAGGAAGCCGTACACGCCGAGTGAGCGGGAGAGACGCGGCCGGGGCGACGACAGCACGAACGCACCGCCCAGCGCCAGCACCGCGAGCAGCGCCGCTCCCCGGGCCGACCACGGCGCGCCGCGCTGCGCGACCGGCAACGCGACGGTCGCGAGCCAAGCGTACAGTCCGGGCGCGACCCGCGAGACCTCGGCGAAGAACAGCCGCCGGCGCTGCTCCTGGATCGCTTCGGTCATGACGCGCGGCTCAGCCCGCCGCCAAGCGCTCGACGAAGCTCAAGAACGTCAGCACGGCGTGGCCCGTACCACCCTTGGGGTGAATACCGCGCGCGCGCTCGGCCAACACCGGCCCCGCGATGTCGCAGTGAACCCACGGCACTTTCCCCACGAATTCCCGCAAAAATAAGGCCGCGGTGATGGAGCCGCCGTAGCGATCGCCGGTGTGCTTGAGGTCGGCGACGTCACTCTTCAGCTGCTCGCTCAGCTCGTCGAGCAGGGGCATGCGCCAAAAAGCTTCGCCTGCTTCGCGAGCGCTCGCTTCCAGCGTCTCGGCCAGCGCTTCGTCGGTGGAGTAGTAGGCCGAGCAAGTCTTGCCCAGCGCGACGAGGGCCGCGCCCGTGAGCGTCGCCGCGTCGACGATCACGTCGGGCTTCAAGCTCACGGCGTAGGCTAGCGCGTCGGCGAGCACGAGCCGCCCCTCGGCGTCGGTGTTGACGATTTCCACCGTCTTGCCGTCGAGCGAGCCGAAGACGTCGGCGGGGCGGTAGGCATTACCGTCGGGCATGTTCTCGGCAGCGCCCACCAGGAGGTGCAGCTCGAGCTCGGGTTTGAGCACGCCGATGGCGGCTGCCAAGCCGAGCACCGCGGCCGCACCGCCCATGTCGCTCTTCATTTCGCCCATGCCGGGCGCGGGCTTGATGCACAAGCCACCCGAGTCGAACGTGAGCCCCTTGCCCACGAACACCACCTTCTTCTTTTTCTTCTTGGGCACGTAGCTCAAGTGAATGAAGCGCGGCTCGTTGGCGGAGCCTTGGCCGACCGCGTAGTGCAGCTTCATGCCCGCGGCGGCGATGCCCTTCTTGTCGAGCACCTTCACCTTGAAGCCGTGCTCTTTGGCTAGCTTCTGCGCGATCTGCGCGAGCGTCTCGGGCACGAGCTCGTTGGGCGGCTCGTTCACGGCGTCTCGCGCGACCCCGACGGCGTGGCCGACGCCCACACCGAGGTCGAGCTGCCTCTTCTGCTCCGCGCTCGGCTTGGCGGGGAGCAAGACGGTCACCTTGCTCAGCTCGGCCTTGGGCTTGCGGTCACCCGTGAAATAGCGCGTGAACTTGTAGGCGCCGAGCACGATGCCCTCACCCACGGCGCGGAGCGACGGCAGCGGCTCCGGCAGCGCGACCGCGATCGTCTTCGTCGAGGCAGATTGCGCCGCGCGCACGGCGGACGCCAGCGCCGCCCGGACGCGCGCAGCGTCGAGGTCTTGCTGGGGGCCGAGACCGACGACCAAAAGGCGCCGTGACTTCACGCGACCGAAGGTCGGTACGTCGACCTGCTGCTCGAGCTTGCCGTCGAACTCGCTGGCCTTGAGGTGGCTGAGCAAGCCACCGCCCAAAGCGTCTTCGAGCCCGAGCAGGGCATCGGAGTCAGCAACCGCCGACGCGAACACACAAACGATGAGCGCATCGGCTCCCGAATCTCCAGGAGCGCCCGTACCGAGCTGAACAGTTAACGTCATTGGCAGCCACGCAAGCTAAACCGGCGATCTTGATTCGGCAATCGTCTCGCTCGACTCGCGGCTCGTGGGGTTCTGGCCTATCCTTTGCCCATGACTCTGGGCTTGCCACGCACGGCCTCGCTCGCGCTGTCGCTGGGGGCGCTGCTGCTCGCTCGCGGCGCGCTCGCGCAAACGCCGCCAGGTGCTGAGTTTCCCGCTGATCCTACGCCGGCGGCCGAGCCGACGCCGGCCGCCGCGCCCGAGCCCGCCTCCGCACCGGCGCCCGCGGCGGCGCCTGTACCCGCGGCGGCGCCTGTACCCGCGGCGGCGCCTGTAGCCGTGGCGGCGCCTGTAGCCGCCGAACCGCCCGCCGCCGACGTGCAGCCCGGCTACGAGGCGAGCTACGGTGAGCCGCCCCCACCCCCGCCAGCGCGCGGTCCCGAAGACGAGTCGCCGATCCCACCTTTCTCGATCCGGGTGGATCCGTTCAATTGGTTGCTCGAAGGGCGCTTGGGCTTCGAGCTCGAGGTCGGGATAGCGAAGTGGATCAGCCTCGAGACGGTGCCGGTGTTCATCACGAACGACTCACCGCCGCTGTTCAATCTCTCCGGGCACGAAGACAACCTGTATCAACACAGTAACGGCTGGGGCCCGCTCGCGGGCGCGACGCTCGGCGTGAATCTCTGGCTCTCCGGCAAAACCTTCAAAGGCTACGTCGTCCGGGCTGGGCTCACCAACTACGGCATCGAGTACACGACGACCGACGCGGATGGCACCGTCGACAGCGTGAAGCACACCGAACGCCAGCTGTACGGCATCTTCGGCTGGAACGATCGCTGGGGGGCCTTCACGCTCGGAGGAGGCATCGGCCTCGGCTACGAGCTGAACAAGCAGACGCGCTGCTTTCAGAGCGACGCCGTGAGCGTGGCCGACGCCACCACCAGCGGCTGCGACGACGACCTGCAAATCGCGCTCGATCGCGGCGCGGGAGGGCGCGTCAACCTCAACCCCTGGCTGTACCCGTTCGATATTTTGGTGCGTTTTTCGCTCGGTGTGACGATCGACTGAGGCAAATCATGGCTGAGCACGAGGCGATCTTGGTGACGGGCGCGAGCGGGGCTCTCGGCTCCGCGTTGGTGGAGCGGCTCGCTCGTGACGGCGCGCGCGTGGTCGCGCTCGAGCGCAGCAAGACGGCGGACGCGCTGCTCGAGCGCGTGAGCACGAACGTGCTGCGACTGGCGGCGAACACGAGCGACGCGGGCGCGCTCACGGCGGCGCTCGAGCGCGCCGAGGCCGAGATCGGGCCGCTGTCGGGCGCCGTGCTCACGGCGGGGGCCTGGCGCGGCGGGCATAAGTTCTACGAGAGCGAGGCGGCGGCCGACTACCGCACCGTGATGGACGCCAACCTCGAGTCCGCCCAAGTAACGCTGCGCGCGCTCTTGCCGGGCCTGGTTGCGCGCCGACGCGGCAGCGTGGTGCTGATCGGCTCGCGCTCCGGCGTGCGCCCCTTCGACGCGCCCGGCGATGCCGCTTATGCGGCCTCGAAGGCGGCGCTGACGGCGCTCTCGCAAGCCATCGCGGCGGAGGTGCTGGCCGACGGCGTGCGCGTCAACTTGGTGCTGCCGAGCACCATCGACACGGCCGCGAATCGAAAGGCCATGCCGAACGCCGACCACTCGCGGTGGGTCACGCCCGAGTCGTTCGGCGACGTGATCACGTTTCTGCTCTCCGAGCGTGCCCGCAGTATCTCGGGCGCCGCCATCCCGGTGTACGGGCGCGCGGGCGTCTGAGCACGGCTACCAGTATTTCTCGGTGGTGATGTGGCCGGGCGTGCGTTGTCGGTGGCGGCGCAAGCCGCGCTCAGCGAGCAGCGCGATGACCTCGTCGATCATGGCCGGGTTGCCGCACAGCATGACGTGCGATGACTCGCCGGAAATCGTGGCGTTGGCGCGCGCCTCGAGCTCCCCGCTGCGGAGCGCGCCCGTGAGTCGACCGGCGAGCAACCCGGGCTCGGGCTGGCGACTGAGCACGGGCAGATAGCGAAAGCCCGCGCCGCGCTGCTGCTCCAGCGCCTCCAGCTCCTCTCGATGCGCCAGGTCAGGCGCTCCGCGAGCGCCATGCACGAGCAGCACGCGCTCGGCGCGCTCGAAGGCGGCGCGGGAGCGGAGCATCGACAGAAAGGGGCCGAGACCGGTGCCGGTGGCGACCAGCCACAGCTCGCGGTGCGGGGGCACGTAGTCGAAGCTGAAGAAGCCCTGTGGCTTCGGGTCCACGGTGACGCGCGAGCCGACCTGGAGCTCGAACAGCGCCGGCGTCAGCGCACCTTCGCCGACGCGGGCGAGCAAGATCTCGAGCGGCTCGCCGGGCGCCGACGCCAGCGAGTAGGAGCGGGACACGAACCCGCTCGGTAGGCTCAACCCGAAGTTCATGAACTGCCCCGGACGAAACTCGCCACGCTCGGCGACAGTCAGCGTCATCAAACCTGGCGCCCAGTCACGACGGGCAACGACGGTGGTCTCTATCAGCGACAATGGCTTATTGAAGCCGAGTCTGCTGCAGCGCGGCAGTGAAAATCGCGGAAGGCCGCAAAAGGCCGTCGACGTGCCGGTTGACCGAGCGCTGCATCCAGCGAAAACGGCGCAGAAAAGTGGGAGAAGCTAGGGCCAGACCGTGTACGCTGAGGCAGATGTCTTTTCCGATCACGTGCACGGCTTGCAGCAAGACGTTCACCATCTCGGACGAGATCTACGAAAAGAAGGTCGCGGGGCGGATCGTCACGATCAAGTGCAAGTCGTGCGGCGCCGGCATCCGCGTCGATGGCATGAAGAAGAGCGTGGCCCCGGCGGCCGCCCCGCCGCCGGCCGCCGCCCC